>JALVUT010000141.1 GCA_027035445.1 Thermococcus sp. | reverse complement strand
ACAGTGCCGGGGAGGAACTCGCAGGAAAGCTCCTCCGGTATCTGGAGGGCCTCCCGTGCAGGGTTGACTCAAAGACGCGCAGGGAGCTTAAGGGGATAGTCAAGAGGGACATAAAGGGCGTTGAAGATCTGTACGGGCTGTATCTGAAAACAGCCTCCGTTTCTGACCCCCGTATGGAGGGGATACAATGAAGCGAAAAAAGACCGTGCTTCACCACATTTTAGCTGAAAAGCAAAAATTTGAAAAAAAGAAAGAGGGTGATGGTATGTCAGCCAAGGATGAATTCGGAACAACGAAATATGTGGTCTACGCCGAGTTCGAGGCAAGCGGAATCGTTGAAAGGCCCGATGTTGTTGGGGCGATCTTCGGTCAAACTGAAGGGCTTCTGGGTGACGATCTTGACCTGAGGGAACTTCAGAAGACCGGAAGGATAGGAAGGATAAGGGTTGAAGTTCACACAAAAGGCGGGAAGACTTACGGTACAATAACGGTTCCATCGAGCCTGGACAGGGTCGAGACAGCTATTCTAGCGGCAGCGTTGGAGACCATCGACAGGGTGGGGCCTGCTGAGGCCCGCATTAAGGTACTCAGGATTGAAGATGTCCGCGCCACCAAGAGGAAGTACATCATCGAGAGGGCAAAGCAGATACTTGAGCATCTCATGGAACAGGAGATACCAGAGACCCAGGAACTCACCGAGGAGGTCAAGAAGGCCGTCCGCGCCAAGGAACTTATTGAATACGGTTCGGAAAAACTTCCAGCCGGCCCGCACGTCCCGTTCTCGGACTCAATCATAGTCGTCGAAGGAAGAGCTGATGTCCTTAACCTCCTCAAACACGGGATAAAGAACGCCATAGCAGTGGAAGGAACCTCAGTTCCCGAAACAATAATCAAGCTCAGCAAGGAGAGGATTGTCACAGCCTTTACAGACGGAGACCGTGGTGGGGAGCTCATACTGAAGGAGCTCCTCCAGGTGGCGGATGTTGACTACGTGGCAAGGGCACCTGAGGGCAAAGAGGTTGAGGAGCTCACCAAGAAGGAGATAGTCAAGTCCCTGAGGAGCAAGGTCCCGGCTGAGCAGGTCATCACCGAGATATTCTACAAGGGCAGGAACTTCTATGAGGTAATACGGGAAAAGGAGAGGGCTGAGAGTGAAAAGAAGGAGGCGAGACCTCAAGCATCAGCCACAAGGGTTCAGGTGCAGAAGCCCGCGACGGAGACAAAGGCCGCTGAAAAACACGAACCTAAGAGGGAAGAGAGAATAGTGAAACCACTCCAGCAGGGTACCCCTAGCGAACTGGAAGCCTTTAAGGAGTATGTTGAAAAGGTTAAGGGAGCTAAGGATTCCGTTGCGCTCCTGCTTGATAAGAACAAGAAAGTCATAGCGGAGGTGCCAGTGAGAGAGCTCACCAACAGGATAAAAGAGGAGAAGGATGCCTATGCAGTTGTCTTCAACGGAGTTATCACCCAGAGGCTCATAGACAACGTCAGCGAGAGTGACGTCAAGTACCTCGTCGGCGCGAGGAAGTACAACGTAGTTCGCAGGCCGATAAATCTCAAGATAGTCACCTTCGCAGAGTGACTGCCTTTTTATCCCTTCTTCAATCCTTCAAGCACAATACTTTTAACCCAGTAGAGTAACGTTTCTTTCAGGTGCACCTCATGAGGGTAAGAGTGATGTTCTTCAGTATTGACCTGCTACTGTGGGGCATTCTCCTCGCAGTGGTGGGCTCAAAGCTTGTTGGGCTTCTGTCCGGAACCATTGGCATCGTTCTGGGGTTTTATGAGGTCGTAAGGGGGATAAAGAAGCCAAGAGAAGCAGAGAGGGCGATGCCCCCGAAGACTAAACTTTATAACGTCCCCGCCTCTTCTTTTTCCCGGTGGTGAAAATGGAGACCGAGATGCTCATCTGGAAGTACGCGCTCATCAACGCATACCAGCACGGGGGAAAGGCCAACTCCAAGGCCGTCATGAGTAAGGTCCTCGGTGAAAACCCGGAGCTCAGGCCCAGGGCAAAGGAGATAATCCCGCTCGTGAACGGGGTCATTGAGAGGGTAAACTCGATGTCATTTGAGGAGCAGGAGGCCAAGCTACGCGAGATTTACCCCGAGTTCTTTGAGGCCAAAAAGGAGAAAAAAGAGGAGAAGAAGTGCCTCCCACCGCTTCCTAAGGCGGAGGAGAGGAAGGTCATTACCCGCTTCGCCCCCAATCCAGACGGGGCCTTCCACCTTGGTAACGCGAGGGCAGCTATCCTGAGCCACGAGTACGCGAGGCTTTACAGTGGCAAGTTCATCCTCCGCTTTGATGACACCGATCCCAAGGTCAAAAGACCTGAACCGAGGTTCTACGAGTGGATTAAAGAGGACCTCGAGTGGCTCGGCTTTCAAATTGACGAGATACACATAGCGAGCGACAGGCTTGAGCTCTACTACGATTACGCCGAGAGGCTGATAAAGATGGGGGGCGCCTACGTCTGCACATGTCCACCTGAGAAGTTCCGCGAGCTCCGCGATAGAGGGATTGCCTGCCCGCATAGGGAGGAACCCATTGAGGTTCAGCTGGAGCGCTGGAGGAAGATGCTGAACGGCGAATACAGGGAAGGTGAGGCAGTCGTGAGGATAAAGACAGACCTCAAGCACCCGAACCCCGCAGTGAGGGAGTGGCCTGCCCTCAGGATAATCGACAAGCCGGATCATCCGCGCGTGGGTGACAAGTACCACGTCTGGCCCCTCTACAACTTCGCCTCCGCGATAGACGACCATGAGCTTGGCGTCACTCACATATTCCGTGGTCAGGAGCACGCGGAGAACGAGACAAGACAGCGCTATCTCTACAGGTACTTTGGGTGGGAATACCCCAGAACAGTCCACCACGGAAGGCTGAGCATTGAGGGCGTCATCCTCAGCAAGTCCAAGACCCGGAGGGGGATCCAGGAGGGCAGATACCTCGGCTGGGACGACCC
>JALVUT010000140.1 GCA_027035445.1 Thermococcus sp. | reverse complement strand
GTCTTCTCGAACGAAAACCCGATTCTATGGGCTGGGTACTCTTTGTACGATTTCCCGAAGAGTTTAATGCTCCCCTTATCGGGTTCCGTTATCCTTGAAATTATCTTTAGGAGTGTTGTTTTTCCACTGCCATTCGGCCCGAGAATCAAGGAAAGGCCTTTCTCCAGAGCGAGTGATACGTCCTTCAATGCTTTAACTTCTCCGTATGCCTTACTCAAATTTGAGCATTCCAACAGCAAGACCAATCACCCCACCGATTACAAGTGTTAGGAGGAGCAACCTGAGATCTGGGGCACCTGTATGACGTAACTCAACGCGGACGTCTGTGCTCTGGTTTAGCAGTATCACCCGTACAACGCGGGACTTTTGAACGTCTACTTCCCTGGGATTTTTGTACAGTTTTGAGGCTGTTTGGATGTAAAGTTCAGCGTTTCCCTTTATTCTAATCGAGTATTCTCCAGTAACAGGTAGCATGATTTCATTGCTGGCAACCTGAACTATTGAGGAGTGTTTTTCGATTGAGGGAATCTGAAACAGCACATCAACACGGGAAGGGGATAGGGTTGTATGGAAGTACAGCAACCCTGCAACGCCAACTGAGACTAGTGACGCGACTAGAAATAGCACCAGGAATGGCCGTTTAATAGTAATCACCCCCCTCAAATGCCTTGACACTCAGAACGGTTAGGGCACCGTAAATGGCGAGACCAGTATATATATAGGCACCCGGATGGCCGAAACGTCCCGCGTTCCACAGGACAAACGTCAAATCTTTGAACGGTAGAAGTAGGTGTGACAGGTTAGATCCTCCGAACGTTCCAATGAATACCGCAAATACCCCGATGAGGGGAACTATAAGGTCGCGCGATAGGGCCACGAGGGACAGGACTAGAGCAGCTGAGGTTATGATCGTCAGGAAAGAGGTAGTCAAAACCGAAAGGAGAAACCTGATGTCGGAGTGTACCCCGAACACTTGGGGTAGGTAAAACAGGAAGATTGCCGATAAGCCAGCAAGTAAGAGGGCGCAGAGGATTAGGAACAATCCCCTTACCGCTAACGTTTTTCTCTTGCTTCCCAGCGAGGCGATGTCATGTATTATCGTCCCCCTTGTCATGGGAACCCCGAAGATGGCAGCCGCCAAAAGACCACCTACGAGGAATTCAAAAAGTATCGTCACTGAAACAGCGTTGTAAAATGCCCCTTGCTGTGCGATGGTGAAGCTCGTAAATATCCCCGTCTTTCTCGTTAGGTTAAAGAGAATATGGTCTTGGAGGGTGGGGTTTGCGGGAAAAACTGATGAACTCAGTGTGATGTTCACGTTTGATAACTTGTCCCATATTAAGTACACCATAACCGCGGGAGTCAAGAGTAAGGTTCCAATGAACTGGGGCATTGATTTGAGTTCAATTCCAATGAACTTGAGGGGCCTCATCTTTTCAACCTCCATATTATCAGCCCAGCAAGGACTATCACACCTGCAATTTCCAGGTACATTTTAACGGGATTGCTCTCTGAAACGTCGGGGATAGACCTCAGAAACTCTTTCGCCTGAGGGGAACTAATGACGCTCTCTGTCAGGATCACAGGATGATCCTTTATTATCCCAAATGGGTCAGAGTTGTAGTAGATCTGAACTGAAACTGGATATGGCCCCTTGAAAATGAGGTCTGTGGTGAAGTTTTGAATTTCGGTCTCAAGGCACGTGAGGTTCGGAGGAGGGGAGACCCCGGTACATGCCTCAACCGTCCGTGGATGGCCCGTAAGATCCACTCCCCATCCGATGGAATTCCTTTTACTACTGTTATGGAAGTATATTTCAGTCCTCGAGGGTTTAAGCTCGTTGCCAAGGTTGTAGAAACTCCTGGAGAGGGTGTAATTCGGCCAGTAGAATGCGAAAAAAGCTGGTTTACCATTGAGAAGAAATGTGTTGGTGTCCCTCTTGACAACGAATGTAACCTTTTTTGTTATTGAATTTGTCACTGAACAGGAGATGTTGATGTTGGTGCAGTTTTCAATCCTTACCCACATGGTCACCGTGTAGACCGAGCCGTTGTTCTCGGTGGTTAAGTTCTGTACTGTAAAGCCATACCCGCCATTGATGTTTCCAAGCAATGTAACACCCCCACTCCAGCTCAGTGGTACACTTACTACCATCCCATATTGGTACCCCAATATCGCCACTATTGCAAGAAGTGCAAGAAGTACATGACGCTTCATCTCAGATCCCTCTTGGAAACTAAACGCATAGCAATAGATAAATAAAGAAGTAAAAACAAACTCATAAATTTTAATTCTTCTTGCCGATTACGTTAATGCTTTGGAGAAGTTTGGGACTTGGCACGTAACCCTGTAGTGTTTTGTGAACGTCTACTATCGTCTTGGTACTGGATCCTGTGAATGGATGAGACACCGTTTTTTTGACGATCACGTGATAGTGGGTCACTACGTTATATCCACCCCACGCACTTGGACTTGCATGGGTATAACTTAGGGTTATATCAACAGAATATGTCACAGTAGTTATGGGAATTATTGGAGTGGTGTAACCTTTAACTGCCCTTCTGCTCCCATGAGAGAAGATGATATACTTGTGAATTGTGTCATCGTAGACTCCATACTGATAAACCCCCCATGCTGCACCATTGTGGTCGTTCCAAGAGACGCTGAAGCTCACAGTCACCCCATCATAGGAACCAGAGACCTGTATATGGGGGTTTATCCCACCACCTGTACTCCCAGTGGCAGAACCTGCAGGAACCCCCCAAACGGTGGCAGCTGCACTTCCTGACGTTACTCCAACTATCAGCAGTCCCAACAGGACTGCGAACAACGGCTTCCACTTCACATGGTTCACCTCTTGCAGATTGTGTGCAATACATCTTAATCTCTCTGCCCTTATAAGCTTTTCCCTTTACTATGAGTAAGAAGTAAAGGAGTTGCATAAGGATGCAATCGATCCCCTCTGATGTCACCTTAGAATCACGTCCGCGCAGACCTTGAAGACGTGAGGCTTGAAGTCGCTGACCTTCTTTACCTTCACGTCGCACTCCTTCCCCTGTAGGGTGCACTCCCCTATTATCCTCTCTTTGAAGTCCGCTATCTCTGCCTCGCCCACGAAGTCGTAGTAGTGGAGCCATCTCCCCGCTTTGCCCAGGGTTAAGGCCAGCGCATTAACGCCCCTTGGAGTTGGACTTATCACGCGGTCGTAGGTTGGAAGCTCCGGAAGAACTTCGAATGCATCCCCGCGGATGAACTCTACCTCTCCCTTCAGGCGCTTCCTGTTGAGCCCTATGTTCTCAAGGCCAAGCTGATAGGCTTCCTCATTGAGCTCCACCGCCGTAATCCTAACCCGTCTGTAACGCGCTATCACAAGGGCATAAGGAAGCACTCCGGCGAACGGTATGAGAATCCTTTCACCATCCTTAACAAGCTGGGCCAGGCGATGTCTCTCCCCTTTCATCCTCGGGTTGAAGAAGGCCTTTGAGAGATCCACCTTTATCTCAACGCCGTTTTCCCTGTGGAGTGTTTCAAGTCTCTTCTCACCCCAGATTATGGAGTAGTCTCTTATCCGGAAGGCTCCCCTGTGGAAGCCCTTCACAGCCACAACCTTCAGAAATGGGTGCACCTTCAGGAGAGCCCTAACGATCTCCTCCTTTCTGCCCTCAAGCTCAGGGGGTATTTGGGTTATCGCTATGTCCCCTATTATATCGTATCTCCGGAGGTGCTTCATTTCCTCTGGAGTTAGCTTCTCCCCCAGCACGCTCTCAAGGTTTTTGTAAATCTGCCTCTCCGGTCTCATGGGAAGCTCAACCGGAATAACCTTATACTTGAGCTTTTCTGCGCGAGGATCAGCCACAATAGGCAGGAGAACGTAGTTTTCCTCTCTTTTGGGCCGTCTCTTCCCGTCGTAGAGGCCGAGTCGTTTGAGATCTCTTTTTACAGGTTCAGCCTCTGTTTTTGGTACCCTTATCGCCGGCATCTTTCCCTCCGCCTGTATCTTTTATGGGTTTCCCTTTTCCTTCTTTAGCATGGGACACTGAACCGAAGAGGGCCACCCCAGTAAGACGCTCTAGGAGTTCTTTGATGTTGGGTTTTTTGAACTCACGGAGCAGTGTCGAGTACTGCCTCTCGGTGAGGGTTTCAGGTGATGCCAGGATCATAAAATACGCATTCTCAACGAGTACCAGGTCCCTGACCCCTAGGAGAAACTTAGCGAGTGAGTTGAAATCAAGATACAGCAGGATAACCTCAATGCCCTCAAGGTACACGATCCCGCGCGGGTTATTGTGTAGGAACCTGACTATCTCTCCGTTAACCACGTGCAGGCTGCTGGGGCTCACAGCAGTGGGGTGGTCCACCCTCGTGAGCCAGATATAGCCATCGGGTTTCAATCCGTATCTTTCCTCCCACATCCGGGGATGATCTCGTCCTATGGCGAGGAGCGGTTTCCCGTAGTGCTCTTTGATCGTGATAAGGAGGTATTTCGCCTCCTCTGGGTTGGAGATCATTAGCGTGTGCGGGAGGGGCAGTCTCTCTCCTTCGACTTCATCCATCGCTTTCTCCCTCCCGATCCTGCTAAGCACATGGAGGTACCGAAGGGCAGCGAATGCCATCACTAGGTAGCCCAGCGTAACAAATGTCGCTATCAGAACCCACATGTTAACATTCCAGACCACAGTGAATACCTCGGCGGTTCCTCCTAGAATCCCAAAGAGGAAGAAGGACACGATTATTCTCTTGGCCAGCTCTGCAGCCGGTTTCCTAAGCCTGAAAGAGTCCAGGTAAGAAAGTACTATCCCAGCGGCTCCAATTGCCAGAAGAAAACCACCTGCCATCAGCTGGATCATCTGGGCGGTACCCAACATGTCCCCTTTTAGGATGTACATCAATAAAAGCCTTTGCCTCAGCGCCAGTAGGGCTCCCTTTTCATCACCGCCTTCTTGAGTACGTCCACCACATCCGCGTCGCTCGCACCGTTCCTCATTGCGTTCAGGAAGTTTATCGTATCGTTGCTCCTCAGGAGGCAGGTCTTGAAAGCACCGCTGGATGTGACCCTCAGCCTTGTGCAGTTGGCGCAGAAGACCGTATTGTGCATGGAGCGAACCACTTCCACCTCCGCCATCCCATGTTCCACCGGTATCAGGTACTTCTTCCTTCTGTGCATCCTTCTTTCCCTCACTTTCACGGCCTTTCTCCCAAGTTCCTCCTCGACCGGTTTCAGGGGGTAGAAGTACTTCCGAAAGAATCTGGTCTGTTCAATCTCCCTTGGAGCCTCAAGCTCAATTAGCTGGAGTATTGCACCGGTTTTCGCCGCGAACTCAACCATGTCCCATATCTCACCGTCGTTAACTCCCTTCATCACCGTCATGTTGAGTTTGACCGGACTGAGGTGTTTCACGGCCTCCTCCACACCTTCAAGAACGGTGTGGAGCATGTCAATACCTGTTATGCGTCGGTAAACCTCAGGTTTAAGACTATGAAGAGATATGTTTACCCTATCGAGACCTGCTCTGGCCAAGGGGTCGGAGAGTTCCTTCATTCGACTTCCATTGGTTGTCATGGAGAGGTCGATCACGTAGGGCTTTATCCTTCTCACGATTTCAACTATGTCATCTCTTACCGTCGGTTCGCCGCCTGTCAGCTTCACCTTCCTTATCCCAAGGTGTGATGCTATTCTGACGAGCCTCTCGATCTCCCCCGGTGTCATTTCTGGGGCCACTCTGGAGGTCTGTCCTTCTCTGTGACAGAAAAAGCAACGGTAGTTGCAGTCCAGTGTGAGGGAAATCCTCAGGTTTGTAACCGGCCTGCCGAAGCGGTCTATGAGCACCATTGAGAGCACCGGATGTAATACACAATGAGCTTAAAAAAAGATTGTGGGTAAATACTTCAGTTTAATAGACCTATCGAAAACTACAAGTAGTGGGAGTTGGAGAGGTTATGGGGGAAGGATGATGGATGTTAATGAGCTCAAGACTAAGTTCGCACGTTTTGAGGCCCTTCATGCGGAATTTGAGCGCAAATTTCCTGGCCTGTACGAGGAGACCAACTACGAGTCTATTCTTAGGGAAGTTAAGGGGCTTCATTCACTTGTCATGGAAAAGCTGGATCTCGCGTCTACCCTCTATAGGGAGCTCGCTGGGGTCGGGGGGAGGATCGAGGAGTTGGCAAAGGAGATACAGCGAAATGAACACCAGATGAAGTTCCGTCTTGAGGAGGTTCTCTCGCTTCTTTCAAAGGTCACGACCTATGATGCCCGCCTGAAGCTCGGGACGGCGATGGACAGACTCTCACAGTTCCACAGGGTCTACGACTACGCCATCAGTAGAAGCGTGGATGTCTTGAGCAGAGAATTTGAGGAGCTGACCCTTCTGATGGAGGGCGAAAAAGAGAAAAAGGTACCCTTAAGTATAATGGACAAGCTCGGAAAAATTGATGAAATCGAGGACGAGCTTGGGGCAATAAAGCGGTTCATGTTCCGTCTCTACACCCATCCAGGGGATGTCCATAGAGTTGAGGAGGCTCTGAGAGACTGGCATTCCCGTGGTTTGCTCTGGGTTGAGGCGAGAAACGTTGAGAAGCTCAGTGGTGTGAGGAACGCCGGTGAGATACTTGAGGGATTGACGCTCATTGGAGTGGTGGAAAAGAAGATGCGGGGTGGTGAAGGTGTCTACAGACACAGAAGTTTCAGTTCGGGTTAGGGGCATCTACAGCACGGCCCTTACCAAGTTGCTCCTTGATGGGGGTTTTGTTATAAGCCAGCCAAGCCAGAAAGTAGTTGAGCGCTTCAACCTTGAAAAGACCTACGAAGAGTTTGATGTGGATGTGTATGACAAAAGAGACCGACATGGGGTAGTGCTCGTTGGAACGGCTATTGAGTCCATTAGGGAGGTGCTTGAGAGGGAACTTATAGACGTGTTTTTTAGAAAACTCCCGTACCAGCTCTACGGCATATACAAGGGTATTGTGGTGAAGAGGGACGAGCGCCATGTTTACCTAGACATCGGCAGTGCTATTGGCACTCTCTTTGTAGAGGAACTTCCACATGCGATGGAGGGGGATGAGGTTCTCGTCCAAGTCAAAAAGCACAACCTCCTACCGCAGCTGAGCGTTACGTTGACGATACCTGGTGACTATGCGGTTCTGATACCGAAGCCCATCGGGGCACAGAGACATGTCAAGATATCCCGGAAGATACGGGATCAGAAGGAGCGTGAGCGTCTCAGGATACTCGGTCTCAGCCTTGACCTTGGTGACTGGGGTATTCTATGGAGAACCGCGGCCGCCTACAAGGACTGGGAGGTTCTCAAAGGGGAGGTAACCACCCTCTCAAAGTCCGCTGAGAGGCTCAGAAAGGCCGAGCTCTACAGCGCCCCCGAGAAAGTGATTGAGGGCAGGGACATCTACGAGGTTGAGTTCGGAGGAGGGGCAAAGAAGAAGCTGGATGAGATTCGTAACAGGGTCGTACCAACGGTTGACGGCCACCATCAGCTCAAAGCGTATGATGTTGAGTTCAGTTTTGCCGTGGATATAGCAGAAGGCATCCTCGCCCGGGTACCTGATCAGAGAGTCAGGGTCAACCAGGGTTTCTGGGAGACACTGATAGGGGACAAGGGGCCGAGGAGGGGATGGCTCTTCACGCTAGATCACTACAAACCCGACGGACAGAGGATCAGGATAGGGCCCGGGGAAATCACCGGGATAAACACGAACCCCCTGCGGATAGTGATGCGGCGCCGTCTTAAACCGGGTAAGTTTTACGATGGATTGGAACTCCCGATAGAAGTTGGTGACTACGTGATAACTGAGATGGAGGCGGGTAAATGGTGGTTTGTCCACAGGTACTACGACCGCGAGGGAAATCCGAAGGGTGAGTACTATAACATCAACACACCCATTGAGATATATCCCGACCGGGCCCGCTACGTTGACCTAGAGGTAGACGTCGTTAAATGGCCGGACGGTAAGAAGGAGATAATAGATCAGGAAAAGCTCAAGGAGCACTACGAGGAGGGTATAATCAGCGATAAGCTTTACAAGGCCGTTCTGAGGATAGCACAGGAAGTGTATGATAGGGTTTAAGGCATCGTTTTGATGCTCAGCTTCTCCGCTTCTTTTTTCAGTCTCTTATCGTAGGTGACCAGTCTCTTGGAGTCCTCTGCCGTGGCGAGTATTACCATGTCGTTAAAGCGTTTTGGGTTCTTGGTTAGTTTCAAGGCGCGCTTTGTGTACTTCCCTTGATCGCCGACTACCTTGGTTCTTGGGCTGTTTAGAATAGAGGAGATGACATTCCCTATTTGCTCTCCATTGTAACCTTCCTCCCTGAAGAACCAGTAAAGCTCGTAGAGAACTATGCTCGGGACGATCCACCTCTCAAGCTCACTCAGCAGTTTCCTCGCTTCCTTATTGAACTCCGAATCCCTTAGGGTGGCGTATATGAAGACGTTGGTGTCTATCACCGTCACTCTTCTTCACCCTGCCCTCTTCTTATGGCCTCCTCAATATCCTCAACCTTCAGTTCCTTCCCTCCTGGCAATAGGGGGAGTTCAAGGGTGCTCTTTTTGATTATGGCCTTTCCATCCTCAATCTCTATAACCAGAATGTCCCCTATCCTAATCCCCAGCTTCTTCCTAACATCACTTGGAATAGTAACTTGATAATTCCTAGTTACCCTTGTGATTCCCATGATACCACCATTTCTAGTTGAATGGGAGGGTGTAAAAACGTTGCGGTGGAAACCCTTTGATATCTCTCTTGATATTTTCTATTGTTTGATGATAAAATGAAGCCAGGGTTTTAGGGGGTTATTCCAAGGGCCTCAAGAAGGACTACAACGTCAAAATAATCCATGAACGAGAATATGAACGACAGCGAACAGCTTCACTACCTCCACCGGGCGTTTAGGGAACACCTCATAGCGGGAATGAAGAGGAGTAAGTTTGCAGATGCCTATGCCCAGACCCTCGTTTACAGCCTCTGGCGAGGTCAACGATAGAGGACGCCTCACTAGAGAGAACGTCACCTTCAGAGGTGTTCCAAAATCCCCCCATATCGCCCATGAGATTTCAAGTACATAGCCTCCGACCTCCCGGAATATCCTGAGTGGATCTTTGAGGAGCTCATAGCGATACTCAACAACGTGAACGTTGAGGGGCAGAAGAAGGCTGGGTCTGATAGCTGGAAAGGATAAACTCAGGGATGGGGTTTTCTAGTTTTTGACGTTAGGGACCTTCTCTCCGTCCGTTGAGCCCCCCTCTATCCCCTTTTCGGTTATCTTAAGGTACACCATCCCCCCTTCCGGCCGGAGGTGGTGCCGCTCCAGTATGGCCACCCTTATGCCCTGGGTGTTTGCTTTCTCCAGTCTGAGGACGTCCTTACATCTGTAGTTTAGTATATGCCCCGCCACCGGCTTCATCTTTCCAGCGCGGGAGTCGTAGTGTACCTGATTCGCAATGATGATGGGGATGTCATGTTTTTTGGCCAGCCAAAGGAGAACCTGTAACTGTCTGCCAAGATTTCTCGTGAGGCTCCTGTGGGGCTCCTCCACACGGTAATGGGCGGTTATTGAATCGACGACCACGAGAGAGAACTCGCGGTTTACAATCTTCTTCAGTCCGCCTATAACACGACGCTGTTCTTTAAAGTCCATGGGGGTGAACAGCAGAAATCTACTCAGAGACTCGCCCGGATCCAATCCCCGGGCTCTGGAAATCTGTGTCAGTCTCTCGGGGGAGAACCCGCCCTCTGTATCCACGTAGGCCACCTTACCCTTACTCAGTAGTCCAGTCTGCATTGCTAGGGTTGTTTTTCCGGTGGCAAAACTCCCGTAAACCTGGGTTAGAACCCCGGGGCTAAAACCTCCTCCCAGCAGTTCGTCAAGCGATTCAATGCCTGTGGTGAGCATTCTCTCACCATCATCTCAGGGGGAAAACTCCTCGTAAGGTTTCATGACCTTGAGGAGCACCCACACACGTTTCTTCTTAAGTTCTCTCTCCAGTCTCTCGACATCAGCCGTCCCGTAGGTGCCGTAGTGCATGGGGATCACGATGTGGGGCCGAACGTCTTCTATTATCTGGACTGCTTCCCTCTCGTTTGCGGTGGAGCGCCCACTTATTGGCACCATCAAGATGTCCACCCTGCCGCGGAACTTCCTCATGTGCGGTGTTGCATAGGTGTCGCCGGTGTGGAGTACCTTTCTCTCTCCCTCTATCAGATACCCAAGTGGGTACTGGCTCGATGGATGCTCCATGTAGAACGCCGTTAGTTTAACCCCATTTCCAAGTTCTAGGATCTGGTTTTCGCGTATCTCCTTAACGTTGGTGATCCCGTCACTTACCGCCATTAGATAAACCTGTGGGGGCCCTATGACTGTGGCTCCCCTGAGGCGGGATAGGAGCTCAACCTTACCGTAGTGGTCGCTGTGCTCGTGGGTGATTAGAATGTAGTCCACCTTACCTATCCTATCATCATCGACATCAGGATACGGGTCGATCAGGATCCTCACACCTCTGGTCTCGACCCAGAAACACGCGTGCCCGTACCAGATAATCTTCATTGGCCATACCTCCAGAATCCTCATTCGGTGAGGGGGACTTAAAGTTTTTGCCGGCCCTTCGCGTTGCCTTTATAAACTGAAACGTTCTTTTTTCTCTGTGCTGAGGTGAGACAAACTCTATCAAAGAGGCTTTTTGCGACACTGGCAGTAAAGGATGGAGGGCGTGAGCCACCAGGGGAGGGTCGGAAGTGACGATTGGGCCCCCCAGGATATAAAAGTAAGGGTGTCTATGATGAATAAACGCATGTTCATCCCCCCAGTTGCACTTCCAATTATCGTTCTGATGCTTTTCACTTTCCTCCTACTCTTTGTCCTGTTTTCGGGCATAGCCACCGCCGCCTTTGCAAAGCTCGGGATTCCCCCGGCAGTTGCTTTAACCCTGTTCCTCTTCTCCATCCTGGGTAGTTTCATTAACATCCCCATCGCGGAAGAGAGAGCATATGAGCCAGTACTGCAGGTCAAGCGGGTCGTCTTCCTGGGGATACCCTATCCGGTTCCATACTTTGGGTGGGAGGAGCGCAGGGTGGTGATAGCAGTTAACGTTGGAGGGGCCCTCGTGCCGCTCAGTATAGTCATCTACGAATTAACCCGGACGGTCCTCCTGGGGGAAGTTCGGCTCCTGTTCAATACACTTCTCGCTGTTGTCATTGCCGTCCTGCTCAGCCATGTCTTTGCCCGTCCGGTTCGCGGACTTGGCATCGCAATTCCCATGCTGATCCCGCCCCTGGTTGCCCTCGGCCTTGCCTTGGTACTTGGGGGAAGCAACCCCCCCTTAGTTGCGTACACCAGCGGCACGATGGGGGTTCTGATCGGGGCGGATCTTATGAACTTGAACAAGATCAAGACGCTTGGGGCCTCTATGATCAGCATAGGGGGTGCGGGGACGTTCGATGGTATCTTTCTGGCCGGTCTGATAGCGCTACTTCTTGTTTGACATTTAGATGCCACAGTGGGATTTTTAAGGGCAACCCCGTCACATGCCTACGGCAAGCACGGGGTGATAGCATGATCGTCGTTAGCTCAGGTGCGATTCATCTTCAGGATGAGCTGGCAACCCTCGGCGGAAAGATTGGGGGGGTCGAAATAAAGAGGTTCCCCGACGGGGAGAAGTACGTCCGCGTTCTCAGCTCCGCGGAAGAGGTGATGGTCGTTGGTTCAACGTTCTATCCCCAGGACGAGAGAATAATTGAACTTCTGCTCATCGGCGATGCGCTCAGGGAGCGCGGGGTCGAGAGACTTCGGGTGGTGATCCCCTACTTCGGCTACTCGCGCCAGGATAGGGTTACCAAGGAAGGTGAACCGGTGAGTGTGAGGGCCGTTATGCGCTCCCTCGGTCTCTACTACGATGAGCTCTATGTCTTTGACCTCCACAATCCAGGGACACTGAAGTTCTTCCCTGGGAAAGCGGTTAACCTCTCAGCGGCGAGGGCAATAGCGGAGTACTTCCAGGGAAAGCTAAGGGAGGGGCTAGTTCTCGCCCCGGACAGGGGTGCACGTGGGAGAGCAAGGGCGGTCGCTGATAGGCTGGGTCTCGAGTACAGTCACTTTGAGAAGGAGAGGATTTCGCCGACAGAAGTGAGAATGACGCCGGTTGATGTGGACGTGAGGGGCAAGAATGTCCTTATCGTGGACGACATCATAAGCACCGGCGGCACAATGGTAAGGGCGGCAAACCTGCTCAGGGAGATGGGGGCGAAGAAGGTCTTCGTTTCAGCTACCCACGGCGTCTTTGCCGAGGGTGCTATAGAGAGGGTGAGCAATGCAGTCGACGAGCTCGCCGTAACCAA
>JALVUT010000139.1 GCA_027035445.1 Thermococcus sp. | reverse complement strand
GGAGGCCAAGGGCCTCACTTTCTGGTGAAGTACCAGGCGGCGCCGATTATTATTGCGATGATGATAATTATTGCCACGTAGGTAGCGGCATGGCCTCCGCTTGGGCTGCTGGTTGTTGTGGTGGTTGGGGTTGGGCTGCTGGTAGTGGTTGGACTGCTAGTTGTGGTGGTTGGGCTGCTGGTAGTGGTTGGACTGCTGGTTGTTGTGGTGGTAGTGGTCGTTGTGGTGGTAGTAGTGGTTGGGCTGCTGGTTGTTGTGGTGGTAGTAGTGGTCGCTGTGGTGGTAGTGGTGGCCTTGGTCGGGGCTATCGACCTTGCTGAGAGGAAGCTTCCAAGACCGCTGATGGGGTCGGGCATGGTGACGGTGATCTTCTTGTTGGTCAGGAAGAAGTTCCAGGTCTCGGCCGTGTAGACACGCGGTGAGTTGAGCATGTGCGTACCGTAAGCGAGCTTGTAGAGATCCCAGAACTGGTTAAGGCTGTTGATGCTTACGGTCTGACCGTTCGGTCCCTTCCAGCTGTTGTAAGCAAGGATCATGGCCAGATCATAGCCGGTCCAGTCAAGGAGTGGCTTGAGCTTGGCTGGGGTGTTGTAGTACTGGAGGTTGAGATCCTGGATGAACTTCTGAAGATCGCCATTGGAGACGGTCTGGACGAGGGCGCCGACGGTAATCGGGTTGTGATAGCTCGTAGCCCAGTTCGGGTCAACGTAGTAGTCGAAGAACCAGTAGTCCCAGGCTATACTGGTGACGGACTGTATTCCGCTGCTGACCCAGCCCTCAGTGTAAACGCTCCACTGGAGGGTATCTGGGGACTGGCCGTAGACGACCTTGTTGGCCTGGCTCCTCTGCCACTGGAGAATCTCGACTTTGAAACCGGCCTTCTGGAGAACCTGGGCAACGTACTTGCCCTCGTCAAGCCTCTGATCCTCGACACGGGCAACGACCTTAACCGTAACGGGCTGGCCGTCGTATGTCCAGACACCGTTTACCTTCTCAAGTTTGTGGCCCTTGGCGGCGAGGGCCTGAGCCGCACCACTCATGGCCTTGTCTATGAGTTTAATCGCATAGTTCTCGTCACCCTGGGGTGTGAAGCCGAGGGCCTTGGCAACGGTCATTATCCTTGTGTAGGCGTCGATCTGACCGCTGACCTCGGGGCCGAACATCGGCGCACCGCTACCCTGGAGGATCTGGCTGACGATGTACTGCCTGTTGATAAGCCAGTTCATAGCGTACCTTACTCCACGAAGGGCGAACGGGTTGAACTTCTCGGTTCCACTGGAGTTGACGAGACCGGTTATCGGATTGCCCGCGAGGTTGAGGTCGAGGGCCCACCAGACACTGATGCTCCTAATCGGGTTGAGGTTCTTACCGTAGGTCTGCATGACCTTGGCTATGTCGCTGTATGGAGTAGCGTACCAGTAGAAGTCATACTCGCCCTTACCAACCGCCAGAATGGCCGTCTGGGCGTTGAGGGTACCGTAGATATCGATCTCCTTCCAGTAGGGGTTCCATGGGATCGGCTTGCCGTTAACGGTTCCCGGGTAGCCGATCCTCTTGTTGTCGGCGAGCTTGAGGACAACTGTCATGGCCTTCGGGCTGTAGCTGGCAACGTAGTACGGACCGTCGCTGATGAGGACGTTCTTGTAGTTGTCTACCCACTTGATCACTCCCTGATAGCCAGCCTTTGCGAGGTCAGTGGTTATACCCGCCTGCTGCGCGCTTATGCCCCACTTCTGGAGCCACGGGTTGAGGGTGCTGAGCCAGACTGGGATCGGGTTGCTGAGGAGAGCCTGAGCCTCGGCCTTGAAGTACGGGGCCTGCTCGGGGCTGATCATGTCAAGCTGGTAACCGTTCTGGGGGGTGGTGCTCCAGGAGAACTCCTTACCGTTGACGCCGTTTGCAACGGCCTGGCTGAGGACGTTGTAGAGCTCCCATGGGAAGGCAGGCTTCTCATAGAAATTTCCGATAGCCGTGCTCCACTTGTCGTAGGGGACGACGTAGTCCTGGTAGAGGGTGTACTCGATGTAGTCGTTGGTTACCTGGTCAACCTTGAGACCCCTAATGAGCTGAAGGCTTCCCTGCCAGTTGTTGGCGTAGGTAGTGCTGTAGTACTTGTCGTTCTTGCCGTTCTGGTAGCTCCACTCCCAGGTCATGGCGTAGTCGAAGAGGTAGTCGGCGAGGGTTATCGGCTGGCCGTCAACCCAGGTTCCGAGGCCGCACTTCCAGGTAACGGCGCTCTTGGCGGTCTTGCCCGCGTAGGGTGCGACCCACTGCTTCTGGGTTCCATTCCAGATTATGGCGTCGTCGGGAACCTTAACGTTGTACTGGATGTTGACGAGCTGGCAGCGGTAGTTGTGGTACTGGGCGTCAGGGCCCATGGCCACGGCAGGGTCATGGAGGAAGTACCAGACGCGGACGGTGTAAACATCAGTCATTCCGCTGGGCGATGGGTTAAAAACGCCCATGAAGAGACTGCCCTGGGCAGCAAGCTGAACAATTTTCAGGGTATTTCCCGGGACTGACTGCTGGGCGCTGGCTGGCTTTGCAACTAAAAGTACACTAAACAACATCAAGCCCATAACAAACAGGCTTAGGGCTTTCCTATTCATACTCCATTGCCTCCTTCTAATTTTCGGCATGTCTGCCATCTATGGGGTATAATGGCATGGGTTTATACACTGACCGCCTATTTAAGGGTTATGTTCTTGTAAAAGTAACCGAAGTAAGAAGGGGATATCATGACCCCTACCACCATCACCACGGTTAAAACACCATGATTTCATCATTGCGTCATATAATGTAGATTAAATTGTCAAAAAAGGTCTTATCCGTTAGATCTCCAAAAAATAAGCCTTTGAAATTTCGTAGAAACCCCAAAAAATCGTGAAACCGCTTGTTCATCTCATCCACTCCCAAAAATTTTAAAACCCCCGGCGTTCAATCCAGGCGCGGGCACCCATGCACGATCTCGTTATTATGGGAACCATCGTT
>JALVUT010000138.1 GCA_027035445.1 Thermococcus sp. | reverse complement strand
GAGCAGGTGTCCCCAGATAAACCCGGCGAAAAAGAGTTCCAAGAAGCCATAAGGAACATAATTGAAACGTGGAAAGAATAACAAAAACCATTTAAGCTTTATCTCCAAGATACGAACATGATAATTGACGACAGAATCGAGATAAACCCCAAGAAACTGGGCGGAAAGCCAGTCATCAGGGGAACGAGGATACCAGTTTACTTCGTACTGGAGCTCCTGGCCAACGGGTGGAGCTTCGAAGATATCCTGGAAAACTATCCCCAGCTAACGAGGGAGGACATACTCGCCGCGATCAGGTATGCGAGCATGATACTGAAGGAGGAGCAGTACGTTGAGGTTTTTAGCTGATGAAAACGTCCCCTATGGGGTCGTTAAAAGGCTCCGGAAGGATGGGGTAGACATAATGTCCGTATACGACGTTCGGAGAGGAATCACCGATTCAGAGGTGGCAGAGCTGGCAAACAGCGAGGGACGGATTCTACTAACGTTCGACAAAGACTTTGGAACCATACTTTTCGTTGAGGGCCTTGAGCTCCCAGGCCTGATACTCCTAAGGTTCCCACCCAAAAACGTTGAATACATTTACAAAAACCTCAAGGCCGTTCTTTCGAAGGAAA
Source organism: Thermococcus sp. (assembly GCA_027035445.1). The sequence continues at coordinate 2,387 of JALVUT010000138.1, read as the reverse complement.
TAGACTTTCAATGGAAGATCGTGAGCGTCCACGAGGACAGAATAAGAATAGGAAAGATGTGAAATCACAGATACCTCTCCTTCACCCAGCGGATGAAGTAGCCCGGATCGAGCTCTTCTCCAATGGACTTTCTGAGGAGCTCCTTGGGCGGGTAAATGGAGCCGTATCTGTGAACCTTCTCGCGGAGCCAGGCCTTTATCGGCTCGAAGTCCGCGTTAGCGATGTGTTCCTTGACGTTGAGGTCCCTCTTCATGTGATAGTAGAACTGGGCTGAGAGGAGCGTTCCGATGCTGTATGTCGGGAAGTAGCCGACGGTTCCGTGTGCCCAGTGGATGTCCTGGAGGATACCCTCGGCGTACCTCTTCGGCCTTATGCCGAGGAGGTTCTCCATCTCATCGTTCCAGAGCTCCGGCAACTCCTTCGCCTTAACGCCCTCGTTGAGCATCATCCTCTCGAGCTTGAAGCGGAGCAGGATGTGGAAGTTGTAGGTGACGACATCTGACTCAGTCCTGATGAAGTCCGGGCGAACCATGTTGAAGTACAGGTAGACATCCTCCGGGGTATATCTGGCCATGAAGGGCAGGTTCTCCCCGAGGACTGGGTGGATTAGGCCTGCAAACTCCATGCTCCTTCCAACGATGTTCTCCCAGAAGCGGCTCTGGCTCTCATGGATTCCGAGGGAGACACCACCCGCTATGGGGCTGAACATGAAGCGTTCGTCCTGCTGGAGCTCGTAGAGCGCATGCCCGAACTCGTGGACTGTGCTGAGGATGGTCCTCTTGAAGTCGTAGCCCTCATATCGCGTTGTAATCCTGACGTCCCTTATCCCGAACTCAGTCGTGAAGGGGTGAGCTGAAACGTCTAGGCGAGAGCGAACGCCGAGGGGGAAGCCGAACTTCTCCAGAATCCAGAGGTTTACGCGTTCCATCTGTCCCTTCTCATACTTCTCGTTCTCGAGCGGGTGGCCCTGCGGAACTTTGCCCTCCTCCATTATCTTCCCAAGGAGAGGCTTGAGCTCCTTCTCAAGCTTTTTAAACATCCCCTCGACTTCTTTGGTGGTGAGGCCCTCCTCGAATAGATCCAGCAAAGCGTCGTAGGGCTCGTTTTCATAGCCAAGGTAGTCAGCTTCACGCTTGGCAAGGTCAATTATCCTGTCGAGCCAGGGTTCGAACTTGGAGTAGTCGTCGCTCTTTTTCGCCTCTTCCCAGGCCTTGGTTGCCTGGCTCGTTACCTCGCTCATCTCCCTTAGGAACTCCGGTGGGAAGGAACGGCTTATCCTTATTGAGCGGTCGAGGACACGAACGACACCGCGCTCGTACTCGTTGAGCTCCAGGCCCTTGGCCTTCTCAACGAGCTCAACGAACTCCGGCTTAAGGAGGAACTCCTGGCTGAGAACGGAAAGCTCGCCCTGAGCAACTGAGCGCTCTAGAATTCCCTCCTTCGGCATGTTGACCTCCATGTCCCAGCCGAGAACGCTCTGAGCGTGATTTATCGCCCATATCCTGCGGTATTTGGCTAGAATCTCCTTTATCGTCTCGTTCTGAAAGACTGTCTGCATACTAACCACCGGAAAATTTTGGGAACCGAACTTTTAAACCTTTTCGATGAGCATCTGAACGGAGAGTTGGAAACTTTTTACTACACCCTTAATCGGAGCAGTGGTTGAAAATGAGATAAAAGACTGCAATCAACCGCTTACATTAACCTTTTCCTCAAGAGGAGGGCGCTGAGGATCATCAGAACTATGAATCCGGGCCCGCAAATGTGCCTCACCTTAGAGGTTTTTGCAGGGGTATTCATAGAGCCCGTAGGAGTTGAGGTCATGCAGGTTAGGCTTGGGGTTACCCTCAACGGTACCTGGGTGAGAGTGCCATTCTTTATAATGTAGAGAGGATAGAGTCTGCCGTTCACCTTGATTAGAAAAGGAAAATAGAGGAAAATCCGTTTAACCATCATGTCTTCAATGCTCACCGTGTAGTTGCCACTCGAATTGGAATAGAAGCCAAGGAAGTCCTGAGGGTACTCAAGGATAGAGGAACCCGAAACAACTCTTTTCCAGTGAACGGGGAGGTTGGAGAAGTTCAAGGGAACCGCCTTGGAGGGTTTTAAACAGGCAGGGTTAAAGGTCACGTTCTCAACACTCCCATTCCAAGTGTGAAGAAGGAGTTTCCAGAGACCCCCTTCAAAGGTAACGTTTGGATCCTCGGGGTATTCCCCGAGGAAGTAGAAATCGTCCTCAGAAACGTAGAAGAGATCCGTCGAGACCATATCGGGCACGAGCGTGCAGTTAAAAACATCTCCGGGACACATACCTGGACTGAAAATTTCGTTAGTGACCACGAGGATAGCACCATTGTCGCCTGAATACATCTTGGAAACCCAGATAC
>JALVUT010000137.1 GCA_027035445.1 Thermococcus sp. | reverse complement strand
TGCTCCAGGTCTTCGAGCACTTCAGGAACGAGAACAGGAGCGTGGACTTCTACAACCTTGGAAACGACGATTGGATAACCGTGAGGGAGATAGCGGAGATAGTGAGTGAGAGAATGGGGCTGAAACCTGCTTTTATGTTCACCGGAGGGGTGGACGGCGGCCGCGGCTGGAAGGGCGACGTCAAGTTCATGAGGCTGAGCATTGAAAAGGCCAGGACAACCGGCTGGAGGCCGGGGCTGAACAGCCATGAGGCGGTCACCAGAACCGTTGAAGAGCTGCTGCGGACCCTGACGGCTTAGGTCTTTCCATCATTTTTGGCCTTTAATCATTGAAGATTCTCGAAAAGCCGACGTTTGAAAACGAAGCACCACGACTCATTAAAAACTGCCATTATGGTGGGCCCGCGGGGCTTCGAACCCCGGACCTCCCGCTTATCAGGCGGGCGCTCTGACCAGGCTGAGCCACGGGCCCTTTCTGGTGCCCGGGCCGGGATTTGAACCCGGGTCGCGGGATCGAGAGTCCCGCATGATTGACCGGGCTACACCACCCGGGCGCGTCCAATACCATAGAACCGGGGTCGCTTTAAAAAGTTTTCGGTTGCTTTTCCTCAAGCCCCCCTTTGATAGCCCCTATCTCAGCATTGAGCACTTTATGGGCTCTTTCCAGTGATTCAAACTGTTCTCTTACTTTTTTCCAGTTCATCCTCCTCCCGTAATAGTGGTCGTTGGATTTGCCTGTACCAATACAGTGCGCGTTTTCTCCCCTCATTGTGGGGCTTTTGGGGGATATGGAGGTGCCCTGAACGGAAAGATTTATAAGTCAACTTCGGCAATGCCCTCCAGTGACAAAACCACCTTTCTCGGAGGTGTTGACAGTGGAGATGAAGATCGATGTACCCGTATGCACATCATGTGGAAAGGAGATAACACCAAGGGAGCACGCAACTCACTTCGTCTGCCCCAACTGCGGCGAGGAGATAATCTGGCGCTGCGAATCATGCAGGGTTCTCTCGGTACCCTACAAGTGCCCCAAGTGTGGCTGGGAAGGACCGTGAATCAGGAGGTGAAAACATGAGCGACTTCAACCTTGTTGGTGTCATCAGGGTCATGCCAACCGACCCCGAGGTAGACCTCGACGAACTCGAAGGAAAGCTCAAGGAAGCCATCCCGGAGAAGTTCGGCCTCGCCAAGGTCGAACGCGAGCCAATAGCCTTCGGCCTCGTGGCCCTCAAGTTCTACGTCCTTGGAAGGGACGAAGAAGGCTACTCATACGACGAGGTTGCCGACCTCTTCAGGAAGGTCGAGAACGTCGAGAGTGCTGAAGTAGAGACCGTTTCAAGGATCTGAGGGCTCTGCCCTCCTCTAATCCATACTCCTTCTTGGCCAACCCCATCGCAATTAAAACACTAAGGGAAGATCCAGAAAAGGGGTTTGGTCCAGTCTAAACAGAACGCAACAGAAGAGCAGCCTAAAGCTCCAAACCCAAGCTCAGCTTCGGCCTCTTCCAGTCATCGAGAACCTCCCTCAGTTCCTCGTTCTCCATTTTGCCGTAGAACTCATCGAAACGCTCCTTCGCACCCTCTTCCCCATTTCTCCACTTCGCCAGCTCCCCGACGGCCCTGAAGAAGTACTCAGTGTCGTCCTCGAAGAGTTCCGCAAAGACCCCCATGTTACCTGCCACGGTCTCGTAGGCCCCCTCGCTGAACAGCCCCTCTATGAAATCCACGAGCGTGTCAAAAACAAGCCCGAACAGCTCGTCGCTACTCTCAAGGGCCTTGAGAAGCGCATTCCTGATGGCAAGGAAAGCCCTCCTGTAATCCCCCCGGCCCGCCCATATCTCGGCCTCTATGAGCCTTGCGTTGGCCTCCACCTCGTTGTCGCGTGGGCTCTTGTATATCTCCCTGAGAAACACCTCGGCCTCGTCGTAGTTCCCGAGCTCGTAGTGGAAGTGCGCCAGATCGAGGTAGCTTATGAACAGGTTCTTCTCGTCACCGAGCCTCTCAAATATCCCCCTGGCCTTTTCCATGAGCTTCAGGGCCTCCTCATACTCGCCGAGCTCGTCCCTGACGATAGCCATGTTGGCCAGCGTTAGGGCAACCTCCTTCTCGTTTCCAGCCCTCCCCTCAAGCTCAAGGAGGGTTTCGTACGTCTCCAGAGCCTTCTCCGGAATGCCAAGATGATCATAGGCGTCCGCCAGGTAGTAGAGGGCGGCTGCGTACTCCTCATCGTTGCCCCTCTTCCGCTCAACTATCCTCCTGTAAAGCTCAATGCCCTTCTCAACCTCGTTGAGGTGCGAGTAGAGATGCGCCACCTCCTCAGCGAGGTCGTAAGGATTCTCGCATTCCACCACGACGTCGCTCAGACGGTTGAGCTCCCGCTCAAGCTCTTCCTCGGTTTCGAGTGTGTCAAAGTAATCGTCAAACAGTTCCAGGAGCCTCTCACAGTCCCCTCCGGTCAGCGCTTTCTCCCATTCATCTTCAATCCCTTTCATGCTGATCACCGGCCCTCGGTTGGCCGAGCGGGTTAAAAAGCTTGTGTGCCCAAGGCCCCATCACGATGGCAATGCGGTCGCTGTACAGTCTCCTGCTTTGGAAAGAGTTTTTGTATAGTGCCCGTAGAATCCCGTCTTTCTGACCGTTAATCATCTCTTGTTCCATCTACGGACACGTATGCCCGTAAGTTTTGGATATAGTGACCATATGAAGGGGGGCAAAGTATATATTGGGGTCTGCCATTGGCAGTAATTGGATAAATTATCCAGGTGGTGCGAATGGAGGCAGTGAAAAGGGATTACCTTGAGGAATACACGAGCTGGGGAAGCTTGGACGTGCTTGAGAACGCCAATCGCTATCCCGGCCCTACCGGCTTCTTTGCGTATGTTATGGAGGAGTCACTTAGAGAAGCTCTTTCGATCATCCCGAAGAGGATCCTGGAGGCTCACTTCCGGGGCGAGATCTACATCCACAAGCTCCCCTACAGCCTGTACATCCCCTACTGCACGGGTCACAGTACAGCGCGGTTGCTTGAGAAGGGCCTCAGGACACCGACTATAGCTTCAAGGTCGGCAAGACACTTCGACACCTACGTCGACCACATAGCCAACTACCTCGTAACGATGCAGCACTACTTCTCGGGAGCCCAGGCCTTAAGCTCGGTCGAATGGTATGCCGGACCCTTCATAAGGCGGGAAGGCCTTGACCGGCGTAAAATCAGACAGAACATTCAAAGGCTGGTCTACAACCTCAACTACCCGAGCAGGGTGGGTATGCAAACCCCCTTCACCAACTTCACAGTAACCCTTGACGCCCCGAAGAGGATGCTTGAAGGGGATTATGCAATTTACGATGGCAGAAAGCTCGAACAGCTCGGTGAGTACGGAAGGGAAGCCAAGGAGTTCTTCATAGCCCTAACCGAAGTTCTCCGTGAAGGGGACGCAAAGGGACAGCCATTCACCTTCCCGATTCCGACTCTCATGACCACGGCAGACATGCTCTGGAACGACCCCGAGGTGTTTGAGGCCGTCTTCACGACGGCGGCGAAGCGCGGGAGCTTCTACTGGCTTAACACAAACGTTGTGGACCCGGACGCAAGCTTCGCCATGTGCTGCAGAATAGCCATAGATAAAAACGAGCTGTCAAGCGTTCTGGAGTTCAATACTGAAAGTACGGAGGATAAATGGGTCAAGGAAGTTGAGAGACAGCGCTTTGGCGGCCTCTGGGCGATGCCCGACGTTACGGGCTCCGTGAACGTGACGACACTCAACCTTCCGAGGCTCGCCCTGAAGGCCAACGGTGACGACGATAGATTCTGGGAGGAGTATGAGAGGGCTCTCAGCGTGGTTAAAGCAACGACCGACTGGTTCCGCGAGCGCTACATCCGGCTTATAACAAACCACAGGAATATGTACACCATGATCCACACCTACCTTGAAGAGTTTCCATCGGCCCACTTTAACACGGTTGGAGTCCTCGGTCTGCCGGAGGCGGCCGCGATTTACCTCAACGAACCGAATCTCTGGGAGGAGGGCACGAGGAAGGAGTGGTTTAAAGCCGCTGGGGTCATGAAGAGGATGGTTGAGTTTGCAACCCTAAAAGCCCGTGAATGGATGAGGGAAGCGGGAACACCGTGGAACGTCGAGGAGGTACCCGGTGAAAGCGCCGCCGCGAAGCTCGCCATCAAAGACATCGAAGAATTTCCGGAGCTGGGAGAATACCTCGAAGACCCGGAGAACCCCATATACTCCACCAGCATAGCCCCATACTACGGTTCCCTGGAGCTGGGCGACAGGATAAGGGTTGAAGAGAAGGTCCAGAGGAGCTTCACCGGTGGAGTGATGATGCACATATTCCTTGGTGAAGAGCCCGACCCGGAGGCATTGGCAAGGCTCACGAAGAGGCTCACGAGGACTGACCTCGTCTACTGGAGCTACACCCCGGCGATAACCGTCTGCAACGCCTGTGGCTATTCGACCACAGGGTTACACACCCACTGCCCGCGCTGCGGGAGCGAGAACGTGGAGGTGTGGAGCAGGATCATAGGCTACTATCGCCCCCTCAAGAACTGGAATCCCTTCAGGAAGAAGGAGTTCTGGAGCAGGAGACACTATACCACCTGACCCCCTTTCTTTCGACTTGGAGGCGGTCTAATGCTAACGAGCGGCTGGAAGGCAGTTAGTATGATCGATGTCCATGGAAAGGTGACCTTCACCCTCTGGCTCTGTGGTTGTAACCTGAAGTGTCCCTTCTGCCATAACTGGAGGGTTGCTGAGGGGGTAGGCTGCTTTAAGTTAAACGGGACTGAGCTCATGGAGGAGCTTGAATCGAGCTCCTTCCTAATTGATTATTTCCACGTCACCGGCGGTGAGCCCCTGACGCAGTGGAGGGAACTCGGTGAACTGCTTGCAGGGATTAAAGCCCTCGACGTTTCTGTGAGCCTGAACTCAAATTTCACCCTTGTTGACCCCCTGGAGAGGCTTATCGGAAAGGGGCTCGTTGATCACACAGCTACAGACCTGAAGGCTCCTCCAACGGCACTCTACGGCCTTCCAGATGGGCTCTCCCTGAAGCTTTGGGATTCCTTCCTAAAGGGTCTCGAAACCGTTTCGGATTATGGAATCCCTCTTGAGCTCAGGATCCCGGTAGCGAGAGGATTTGATCAGTGGCCGTGGATTGAAGAGGGTTTGGCACGGCTTAAAACGAACTTCTACGTCGTCTTAAACCCTCTTGTGGGGAAACCCCTGACGAACCCTCGGGATGCTGACTGGTGCGCCAGACACTGCTGGCCGGAGAGGGAGGTGGAGGCATTAAACAACAGGTTAGGGGAGCTCGGTATTAAGGTGTATGTTAACAACTTCTCCGGTGATGATCTCTGAACTACGTCGTTGGATTTCTTTGATGATACACTACAGCTAAAACCCATCAAGTATCCCCGCGTAAAAAAGTGGTTGATCAGGACGAACGTTTCAGAATACCCTCGCATATCCCCATTTTTTGACGCTGGTTAATATCGATGTCTCCGTGCTTTTTATCCCCTCTATCTTATTCAGTTTTTCCAGGATGAATGTTTCGAGTTCTTCCAGATTCCTTGCCGTAACCTGCATGAAGATATCATGGGCCCCGGTTGCTATTCCGAGTACATCCACCTCGGGCAGCTTTGCAAGTTCCTCTATAACGTATCTAATTTTTGATGGCTCGGTATCCACTACAATAACCGCAAGAACGCTGTATCCTGCTTTGAAGGGGTTGATCAATGCTGCAAACTTTCTGATAACCCCATTATCAATGAGTTTGTTAACCCGCACCCTGACTGTGGACTCTGGAACTTTTATTCTTCTGCTTATCTCGGAATAGCTCATCCTTCCATCTTCCTGCAAGAGCCTTAATATCGCCTTGTCAATATCATCGAGCTCCATCTTCCCCCTACTTCTCATGCCGATCCCCTCCAAAGGCTCCGGTGTGCACCCCTCGGACTACATGGATATATGTAAGTATTCAAGCATTAAATTTAAAAGTTTTTTGTTAAATCAACCATTAACATGGCAGTATGATACCGAAATACTAACAGCCTTTGTGTCGATTTTTGAATTTGTCTAGCTTTAGGTCTGCAATATCCTCAATTACTATTTGAGGGGTATATCACAATCCGCAAAAAATCATGCAAAAAATTGATATATCATAACAAAAATAAACAGTGTTAGGAGCCCAGCGGGGGAAACAACATGAGCCATCAACGTAAGTATAAGGATCCGGTGGTGACCGTGATACCTATTGCGGCCCCCGCTTTCGTGCCTCTGCAGGGGTCTGGGGTTGTTTCTCTGATCGTTGAGGAACACCACGGTTTAACCCGCCATTTTTGCGGTGTATTCCATCCATTAAATACATCTGAGGTGATAATGTCGTTGGGTTAGGGTTGGAGAAAGTTTGAGGTGGTGATGACTATGAGGTGGGAGGGGATTGAAAGGTATACGTCAAAGAAGCTTGACAGGGATCTTGAGATTGCCGGGATGGATGAGACCTACCTTGCAAAAGCCTCTGGATTGAAATATTACCCCCTAGCCATTGTGAGGGCCAAGGGCTCTAAAGTCTGGGATGCTGACGGCAATGAGTATGTAGATTTCCTGGCAAGTGCTGCCGTTTACAACGTTGGTCATAACCATCCAAGGGTCATTGAAGCTTTAAAATCTCAGATCGATGTGTATTTGAATTACAGTATGGCGTACTTTTACGTTGAACCCCCTGCAAGGCTGGCCAAGCTACTGACTGGGTTAACACCAGGGGAGTTTGAGAAGAAGGTAACGTTTGGTTTTTCGGGTTCTGACAGTGTTGATTCCTCAATAAAAGCGGCCAGGGCCTTTACAAAGCGGAAACATATACTGTCTTTTAGAGGGTCTTACCATGGGATGACCTATGGGGCCCTGTCGGCAACGGGCATCATCGATCCAAATGTTAAAAGAGCAATTTTTCCAATCGAAGAGGTTCATTTTGTAGAGTACCCAGATCCCTACAGGAACCCCTGGGGAATAGATGGCTATGAAGATCCATCAGAGCTCTCAAACCGCGCCCTTGATGCGGCTGAGAAGAAGATAAGGGAACTCGACGGGGATATTGCAGGGCTCATCATAGAGCCAATTCAGGGGGATGCGGGTGTTATAGTCCCCCCTCTGGAATTCATGGAGGGGCTCAGGGAACTAACCGATGAGCACGGTATAGTGTTCATTGACGAGGAGGTTCAAACGGGCATGGGAAGAACCGGAAGGTGGTGGGGGATTGAGCACTTTGGTGTCGTTCCGGACATTGTAGCGAGTGCAAAGGCCCTTGGTGGCGGGATGCCGATCTCCGCAGTTGTTGGAAGGGCGGAGATTATGGATAGTGTCCCGCTGCCTCTGTTCGTATTCACGCATTTGGGGCATGCCCTGGGTGCGAGTGCAGCAATTGCCACGATAGAGGTGATAACAGAGGAGAAGCTGGTGGAGAGTTCCAGGAAACTCGGAGATTCTGTAATAAAAAGACTTAAGGAAATGCAGGAAAAATACGGCATCATAGGAGACGTGAGGGGGAAGGGGCTTCTGATCGGTGTGGATATCGTGAAGGATCAGAAATCAAAGCTTCCGGATAGGGTAACTGCGTTAAAAGTATGTTGGAGGGCATTGGAAAAGGGCCTGATACTCATTACATTTGGAAAGTATGGAAACGTCCTGAGGCTTGCACCCCCACTGAACATACCGGAGGAGGAGCTGGAGGAGGGTATGGAGATAATTGAAGAGTCAATCAAAGATGTTTTAGCTGGAAAAGTTCCCGATGGGGTTGTGGGCTTTATAAAAGGGTGGTAACCCATCACCGGGCAGGGTAAGTGGGATAACCTTCATCCGAGGGGTGTTTATCGCGGTCGCTTCAATAAGTTTGCTATGTTAGAATCCAGTACTCTTGTTAGGCTGGATATGTTGATCTATCAATAAAATTTAAATAATATTAATGAATCCGTGAAAAACTGACCAAAAGAGTTATAGGTCATTATACACAAGCACAGTATAGTGATATCGATGAAAGCGTTTGTCTCTGTAGATCTGGAGGGTCTCCCCTTTATTGTGAGTGGGGAGCACCTTTTTGTTAAGGGGGCCCTTTATAGGGAGGCAAGGAGGATTTCCACAGACATAGCGTTTGCAGTGGCCGAATTTCTGCACAGCAACGGCTTTGAAGATATCTTGATAGCCGACAGTCACGGGCCGATGGTCAACCTAGAGCCGGATGAGCTTCCCGAATATGCCGACCTCGTTAGGGGATTTCCGAGGCCCCTCAGCATGATAAGCGGGGCAGAAACATGTGACGTTGCTATATTCCTGGGCTATCATGCAAAAGCCGGAACGGGAAAAGCTACTTTTGACCACACCTACAGCAGCTCCTCCGTAGATGAGCTCAGGGTAAACGGCATCCAGGTCAGTGAATTTCTGTTGAATGCCTACGCCCTCGGGTATTACGGGGTTCCCGTGGGGTTGGTAGCGGGAGATGCAAAACTGCTCGAAGATGACGTTAAGAGATTTACCCCCTGGGCAGAGCGGGTTGTGTTCAAGCGCTCTTTCTCGCGCTTCTCTGCCGTGAGTCCAAGCATAAAAAAGATAAAGGAGGAACTGAAGGTTGCAGTTTCCAGGGCTTCCGAGAAGTTTAAAAATGGGGAACTGAAACCCCTGAAGCCTGATGAGCCCGTGGAATTCACCCTCAGATTCCTGGGGAGCGAGATGGCCGACGTTGCAGAGCTCCTGCCCTTTGTGGAGCGCCTGGATGGAAAGACCATTCGGTATAAAGCCAAAAATATAATCGAAGGCTACAAAATCTTTGAACTTCTCTTGCTCGCCGCTCCACGTCTCTACCCGTACACATTGTTGAGGTGATAGAAGTGGGCATACACGAAGAAGCTCTCGTATTCGACGCCCATTCGGATATCTTATACAATGTGTTTAGGGAGCATAAAGCAGGCAGAAAGAACGTTATTGCAGAAGATTTCCTCCCTGACATGAAAAAAGGGGGTGTGAATGGCAGGGTGCTTGCGATATACCTTGACAATGCTTCTTTGCCGGAAATGGCACTGAGACATGCGCTGGATTATATCTCCTACCTTTACGAGGAGATTGATGCCACTCCGGGGATAGCCCTATGCCATAACTATAAGGAGGTGATGGAAGCCTATAAGGGTGGAAAAATAGCCTTTATACTGGGTATGGAAGGTGCGGAGCCTTTGGGAAATGATATAGCCCTTTTGAGAATATTCTATAAGCTCGGGCTCAGGGTGCTCACCCTGACGCACAGCAGGAGAAATTACCTTGGGGATGGAGCATTTCTAAAGCCCCAAAAATCAGGAACTCCCGGAGGACTATCCCCCTTTGGCGTTGAGGTGCTTGAAGAGGCTCAGAAGCTCGGGATACTCATAGATGTTTCTCACCTAAACGACCCTGGCTTCTGGGATGTCATGGAGTTCTCCAAAGGGCCTGTTATTGCATCCCATTCGAACTGCAGGGCACTGGTGAATCATCCAAGGAATTTAACCGACGAGCAGATACAAGCAATAGCTGAAAGTGGGGGGGTAATTGGAATGAACGCCGCGGGGCTCTTCATTGATGAGAGGAGCCCAACACTTGACAAACTACTCAACCATGTGGACCATATAGTGGAGCTGGTTGGCATCAAACACGTTGGACTGGGTTTGGATTTCTTTGACTATACACTGAAATATCTGAGCGAAGAGGAGAGGAAATACCTGCCCCTCAATAACATATACACGAAGGATCTGGCGAGCGACGCAGACCTCCCCAAGCTCACGGAAAAACTGGCAGAAAGAGGGTACAGTGAGGGGGATATAAGACTCATCCTTGGGGAGAACTTTTTGGAGGTTGTTAAAAAGGTTATGAGGTGATCTGAATTCTTCCCCCAGCTGAACACGATACCGATATACTCCATAGCAGGGACACCGGTGTATCTGCCCTCACTGCTCCTGGGAATTGCAGGGGCGCTGTTCTTCTTCTACCTGAACTACAGGGGCGTTAAACTTGCTCAGGGATTCCAGATGATAATGTTTTTAACCCTCATTGGAATTGGTATCATTGCTTTGGGAGTGGCACTGACAAAGGGGTCACTTGCAAACATGCATCCACTGTTTCCCAAGGGCATCTCTTCAGTTGAGTCTCCACTGAGGTTTACCCTGATAACAATAGGCTACTGACTGGATTTTCAATGTTAACAATGATTGGCGAGGAAAGTGCAGTCACGGAGAAGAAGTTTGCTCTGGCAATTGTAGCCTCTGTAACGTTAGCTGGGTTATTCTACATACTTGAAATGTTTGCTGGAGCGATAATGCTACCTGTTTCACAGTCTGTACATTTAAGCAGAGGGCTGATAAGTGAAATGGCAACGATAGCCAAACCCCTGGGATATATAATGTGGCTAGCTGGATTCCTAGGTCTTGTTACGAGCTGGAATGCAGCGGTTCTCGCAGGTTCGAGGCTGGTATTCAGCATGTCTAGGATGGGACTCCTCCCTAAAACGTTCTCAAAGCTTCATGAGAAGCATGGTACCCCAACAAATGCACTTATATTATCCACCGCTGTGTCAATCGGCTTTGGGATGCTGGGTCTAGGGGCATTGGCATGGTTCCTTGATATAACAGGGGTGGCTATCGGAGTTGCATGGGGTATCTCCGTGCTATCAATGATCCTAATGAGGAGCAGGTACCCCAAACTGGAAAGGCCATTCCGGACCCCTGGAGGGATTTTCACGGGTGCAATTGCACTTGCCCTGGTCATAATAGTCGTCCTCATACCCCTAATCCCCGGTACATCAATGAGTCTGGAATGGCCGTATGAATACGGTGTACTGATCCTTTGGATCGTGTTCGGTGTCATATTGTACTATGCCTCCAGAGGGAGATGGAAGCAACTTGGCGAGGAAACCATCGCTAGGAATCTGCTCGGTGAGTACTATGACAAACTGTACAACAGGGGGCAGAAATGAATTTTTTCCATTTCCTCCACTTTTTATAGTGGACAGGGCTTCACGTGTTGTGTACATGTCGGGATTGAAAGACCGAAAATTTTATAAATAGACCAAAGGAACAATAACTTGAAAGCACCAATTGTAACTAAAAGCCCTCGACCCACCCAAAAACGAATGATGGGAGGTGGATGGGGATGGCCCAGCTTGCAGGACAGCCGGTTGTTATTTTGCCTGAGGGGACTCAGAGGTATGTTGGTAAGGATGCGCAGAGGTTGAACATTCTTGCGGCGAGAATCATAGCTGAGACTGTAAGGACAACCCTCGGTCCAAAAGGAATGGACAAAATGCTCGTCGACAGCCTCGGTGATGTGGTCGTTACAAACGATGGGGCTACTATCCTCGACAAGATCGACCTTCAGCATCCGGCTGCTAAGATGATGGTTGAGGTTGCGAAGACTCAGGATAAGGAGGCCGGTGATGGGACTACTACTGCAGTTGTTATTGCTGGGGAACTTCTCAGGAAGGCTGAAGAACTCCTCGACCAGAACATTCACCCAAGCATAATCGTCAAAGGCTACAACATGGCCGCCGAAAAAGCCCAAGAAATACTCGAGGGCATCGCCAAGGAAGTTGATGTCGAAGATGTTGAAAGCCTTAAGAAGGCTGCCGTAACCGCCATCACTGGAAAGGCTGCCGAGGAGGAGCGCGAGTATCTCGCTGGAATAGCCGTTGAGGCCGTCAAGCAGGTTGCCGAGAGGGTCGGTGAGGGCTACAAGGTCGACCTGGACAACATCAAGTTCGAGAAGAAGGAAGGAGGAAGCGTCAAGGACACCCAGCTCATAAGGGGCGTTGTTATTGATAAGGAAGTTGTCCACCCGGGAATGCCCAGGAGGATCGAAAACGCCAAGATCACCCTCATCAACGAGGCTCTGGAAGTCAAGGAGACCGAGACAGATGCTGAGATCAGGATCACCAGCCCTGACCAGCTCCAGGCCTTCCTGCAACAGGAGGAGAAGATGCTCAAGGAGATGGTCGACAAGATCAAGGAGGTTGGAGCAAACGTTGTCTTCGTGCAGAAGGGTATTGATGATTTGGCGCAGCATTATCTTGCTAAGGCTGGGATCCTTGCAGTCAGGCGTGTTAAGAAGAGTGATATGGAGAAGCTTGCGAAAGCCACAGGGGCGAAGATCGTTACCAATGTGCGCGACCTCACAAGCGCTGACCTCGGTGAGGCCGAGCTCGTCGAGCAGAGGAAGGTTGCTGGGGAGAATATGATTTTTGTTGAGGGTTGCAGGAACCCGAAGGCGGTTACAATACTCGTTCGTGGTGGCACCGAGCACGTGGTTGACGAAGTTGAGCGCGCCCTTGAGGACGCCGTCAAGGTCTCTAAGGACATCATCGAGGATGGTGCGGTGTTGCCGGCTGGTGGTGCTCCGGAGATTGAGCTTGCGGTTAGGCTTGATGAGTATGCGAAGGAGGTTGGTGGGAAGGAGGCTTTGGCAATAGAGAACTTTG
>JALVUT010000136.1 GCA_027035445.1 Thermococcus sp. | reverse complement strand
CCTTATCCTAAGGAGTCTCGCTTTCTCATTCATCTCTCACACCTCAGAACTTTATAGATTTACCCGCTTTCTCGGTTATGTAGATACCATCTTGAAATACACGTCTGTCCCATTTGGTTACCCTGGTTGCTCGCTCAATGTTAGCTGCGGTCTGACCAACGGCCTCCCTCTCGATGCCTTCAACGATAACCTCGCTTCCCGTTACTCTAACACTAACGCCAGGGAGGATCTTGGTTCTCCTTGGATTCTTCTCACCGAGGAAATTCTCGATGACAACCTCATTTCCCTGAACCTTAACGGTCATCGGAAAGTGGCTGTAAACAACCTTAAGCTTGTAGGTGAAACCCTCCGTAACACCCCTTAGCATGTTGGTTATATGGGCCTTGAAGGTTCTCGCTATGGCTATGTCCTTCCTTCTTGGAAACTCCTTGGAGACAACGACCCTACCGTCCTCGGTGGATATCCTAATGCCCGGGTATTTAAACTCCCTCTGAACTTCGCCTTTTGGGCCTTTGACCCTAACGGTGTTCCCCTCAACGATGACCTCCACACCCTCTGGAATCTCGACCTCTTCCTTTACCCACGCATCTATCGGCATCCCTCTCACCTCAGTAGTCCTTTGCTCCGCAAAGCGCTGGCAGAAATCCTGCCAGCAAGGTCATCAACACATTTTTCTGCTTCATACCTCTCAACTCCTCCTTTGCCAGCCTTTCTTAAAGGCCATTCAGTAGACGTACGCTATCAGCCTGCCACCGATTCCCTTCTCAACGGCTTCTTTGTGGGCCATAACCCCTTGGGAAGTCGAAACTATGAGGATACCAAACTCAAAGGCCGGAAGGAACCTCTTCTCCCAGGCCTCGTATTCCCTAGCTTTAACAGGGAAACGCGGCTTTATGGCACCGGCCTTGTTTATCTTCCCTATGAGCTGTACCCTGTATATGCCGGCCCTACCATCGTCTATGAATTCAAACTCACCGATGTAGCCGTTCTCCTGCATAACCCTGAGAACCTCCCCCATGAGCTTGGAGGCAGGTTTGAGGTAGACTTCTTCCTTACCAACCCTCTCGCTGTTCGTTATGTATGAAAGGGCATTAGCCAGTGGATCAAGCAAAGTCATCTCCTCTCACCTCACTCGTACTTCTTAAAGCCCAGCTTGGGGGCTATCTCTCTAAAGCAGTGCCTGCAGAGCATAAGGCCGTGTATCCTGATAACCGGGCCGTACTGGCCGCAACGCATGCATCTTCTCGCGCCCTTACCAAACTTGCGCAGCTTCTTCTTGTTGTAGTCAGCCTTTGCCATCTCACGATCCCTCCACCTTAGCCTTCAATTCCTCCACAGCAAAGACGATGCCCTCCTCCTTAGTCAGCTTATGTTTGGCCGGAAGCTTCTTCCGTCCCCTCTTCCTCTTGGCGACGCGGTAACCTGGTCTCTCGAGGGTGACACAGACATCCATGCCGAAGATTCCTATCTCCGGGTCGTACTCGACACCGGGTATGTTGATATGTTCCTGAATTCCAAAGCAGAAGTTGCCATGCTCGTCAAAGTTACTGGCCTTGAGCCTCCTGTCAACGGCCTCAAGGAGTCTATCAAGCATTCTCATTGCTTTTTCACCGCGGAGGGTGACCTTCACCGCTATGGGCTCACCGCGCCTGATTCCAAAGTCTTTGTTAGTCTGTTTGGCGCGTCTTCTGAGGGGTTTCTGGTCAACGAGCCCCTCCAGCATGGTCTCGGCCTTGGTAAGTCTCTCACCGCTTTCTCCAACTCCAATGTTAATCGTAACCTTGGCTACCCGGGGCTTCCTCATAGGATGAGCTTCCCAGTCAGTAAGTATGCTCTCTCTATTGGTTACCATATTATCTCACCCCTTTACGGAAGGGAAATCTTCGGTTTCTCCTTTCCAACGACGAAAGCGTAGTCTTTAAGCGTGTCAAAGAGTTCACCGTTTTCGTCCTCGATGGTGACCACATCGGGCCAACCCATTGGGAATCCCCTGACCTCCACGATCTTACCCTTCCTCGCGACGTTCTTACCCTGGGTAACGAAGACGTAGGCACCGACCTCAAAAGGCAGTACCTCGATGATCTCCTTTTCAGGGATTTTCACGAGAATCGTCGCTGCTGTTGGGAATCTCTCCTTGGCTTCGTCGGTTATTGAACCGAGCTTGATTAGGTGGTTGCTCCCGTCATGAAGGTTGAGCTGAAGGTTTCCTCCCCTGACCATGCGCTTGTTGTTTATCCTGACCGGTTTTACATTGCCCTCTTTGTCAGCTATAGGATGGAGCACCAGCCTTCCAATCCTGTTTGGAAGGATTCTGTACTGCTCCCCTGTCTCGGGGATTGATATGACATCCATTATACCAACCGGAAACTTATAGTCCTTCCTTGGGACGCCATCAACGAGAATCTTACCTTCGTTGAGTATCCTCCGTGCCTCCCTGGCGGTTCTGGCATAGTGTAGGTAGTCCCTGACTACGTAGAGCAACGGTATCGAGGTCTTCATGCTATGCGGTCCAGGCCTTGGGCGAATGGCCCATTTGTAGGTCTTCCTTGAAATGTACCATTGCGTTGGGGCAGCAAACCTCTTAAGGTGCCTCTTTGCGCCCTTTCTCGCCATTTTCAGGCCCTCCTACCAATGATCTTCTCCCTCTTTTCATCCTCAAGGTTGAGGTCGGTTATGATCACATTTGACGGGTGAACAGGGTAGAATACCTCGGTGCCATCCACTTTCTTCTGGGTAACCCCTTCAACGTGTATCCTGTACCTCTTGAGATCAACATCCATAACCTTCCCCTCCTTGCCCTTAAAGTCCCCGCGGACGATTCTGACCTTGTCTCCCTCTCTAATCGGAAGATTCCTAACATTGTACCTTTCCCTCAGATCCCTGCTGAGGGGAGCACTCATGAACTTGCCCCTGAGATGCAAAGGGGCTCTGTAGAGGAACTTCCTCTGCTTTTTAGGCTGCTTTGTATTAAGCTTCATACCTCCCACCTCACAACACGATGCTCGCTATACTGCCTAATCTGACCCAGCGCTCGGCGGCCTCCCTCGCTATGGCACCTCTGATCTCGGTACCCCTCGGAACGCCTTCAGGTGTAACTATTGCGGCAGCATTGTCTTCGAACTTAACGCGCATACCATCGAGTCTCCTGTACTCCTTTCTCTGCCTGACAACAACGGCCCTGACGACCTGGTGTCTAATGTCCGGCCTTCCCTTCTTGACGGCCGCGATGACCATGTCACCAACACCAGCGGAGGCAATCCTTCTCCTAGTTCCCTTATAACCAACAACACCAATTATCTGAACCACCTTGGCGCCGCTGTTGTCGGCGACCTTGAGGTAAGCCCCCACTGGGAGTGCACGGGTTGGCCTGACCGGGCTAATTCCCCTCGTTGCTCCAGCACCCTTCTTGGCCATCCTTCACACCTCCCCAGCCTTCTTGGTCACAACGACAACCACGAAACTTTTGGTCTTGCTTATTGGTCTGGTCTCTGCTATCAGAACCCTGTCACCAGCCTTGGCGCCGATGCATTCCGGATTGTGAGCGTGTATCCTGCTTCTCCTAAGCTCATATCTCTCGTACTTTTTGAGGTAGTGGTAGTGTTGCCTCTCAACTACAACGGTTTTTTTGCCCTTGTCACTGACAACAACTCCTTCAAAGTACCTGCCGTGGAGCTTCAGGTGTCCATGCCACGGGCAGTTTGGATCATCACATCTCTCAGCGGGAGGCTGAATTTTCAATCCAATCTCTCTCATCGTCTCCACCTCTTCTTCAATCTCATCTCAGGCCTTCCTATCAGATCTTTTCCATCGACTCGGATACTTTTATTGTCGGTTTCAAACTCGAGTTCCACCACGTCCTTCGGGATTACCCGGACCTTCTCACCACCTATGGTGAGGGTATTCCTCGTCTCGTCAAGGACGTAACCCTCGATGCCAACCAGCTCTGGATGGGATGCCCTTATAATCTTTGCTTTCAGTCCAATTAGCTCGCTCCAGACGATCTTCTTCTGATTCACTCCACTTCTACCAAGTCCTCTGAAAAGCCAAGCTCTCCTAGCAGCTTCCTGACCCTGTCTCTGTGATCGCCCTGAAGTTCTATCCTTCCTTTCTTTACGGTTCCACCGCATGCCAGCTTCGCCTTCAATTTCTTTGCGATCTCATCAAGATCAAACTCCTTCTCGTCAATCCCTTCAATTATGGTCTTAAGCTTCCCATAGCGGGCTTTTTCTATGTAGACCCTGATCCTCTGCTGTTCCTTCAGGACCTCCTTGAAGAGCATCTCATCCAGAGGGTTAACAATCCTAGGCACCGAACCTCACCTTTTCTCCCTAAGCTTCTCCTTTCTTATGGTAAGCAGGCGCGCGATGTCGCGCCTGAGATCCCTGATGACCATGGGGTTCTCGGTTGATGCCCCCATGGTGAGCACCCCCCGTTCCTTGGCGAGCTCAAGACGAAGTTCTCTGAGCTTCTCATTGATCTCATCAACGCTCATATCCCGTATCTCACTTGGCTTCATTCCTCACTCACCTCTTCCTGAACCTTCTCGACGACCTCTATCTCGTCCGGAAGCTTTGCATCGGGTGGCATGATCGAGACCTTTACACCTATGACGCCAAGCTTGAGCCCAGCCTGAGCGTAACCCTTGCTGACAAGGGTCTCAGCTGGGTTTCCGACCTTTGCCAAGTAGCCCTGATAGAAGCGGACGCTCTTGGCCCTCTCGCCGGTGAGCTTCCCACTGAGCCTTATCTCAACCCCCCTAGCACCATTCCTCATTATAGCCCTTATGGCCGAGTAGGCAGCCCTTCTGAAGTGGATACCTCTCTCAAGGGCTTGAGCAAGCCTGACTGCCTGAACCTTGGCACTGAGGTAAGGATTCTTGATCTCCTCGACCTCAATCTGGGGGTTTTCAAGGTTGAACTGCCTCTCAAGGAGCCTGGTGAGCTCTCTTATCCTCCTACCACCCCTGCCAATAACATATCCAGGACTGGCCGCGAATATCGTCACCTTGGTTCCAAGCGGGGTCTTCTTTATATCGATTCCGCCATAGCCTGCCCTTCTGAGTTCCTTCTCAAGGTACTCATCTATGAGCATCTCCCTAACGTTCTCCCTGATGAAGTATCTCTCGATCGCCAAAAAGCTCACCTCCTAATCTCCTCAACGACTATCTCTACGTGAGTGGTCTGCTCGTTGAAGGGTGTGGCTCTTCCGTAGGCCTTTGGTATGTACCCGCGAAGCACTGGCCCTCTGTGGGCCGCCGCATGAACTATCCTGAGTCTGTCAACATCAAGCCCCCTCTGCTCGGCGTTGTTCTTAGCGTTAAGGAGGACCCTCCTGACGGCCTTGGCAACCTTGACCGGGTATCTGCCGGGACCGAACCCCCTGCCCGGCTTGTGCCCCTGACTGTCATTGAAGCGCTTCATCGGAACAGGCCTCTTGAGGGCTATGATATCATCAAGGCGGCGAAGGGCGTCGCTGACCATCATCCCCCTGATCTCCCGGAGGAGTTCCACCGTATGCTTTGGAGACATACGAAGATCCCTCCCGCTAGCGCGTGCCATTCTCTCCGGGTCAAAGTTCTGGAATGAATATGAAAACCTCCCCTTGGACATCTGAACCACCTCACTTGATAGCCACGAACATTGAGGATCTTGTAGCTCCAACACCAGGTGAACCATGCTGCACTATCTTCCTCGTCAGGGCAAACTCACCGAGGTAATGCCCTATCATCTCTTCCCTGATCTCAAGCGTGACGAACTCCTTTCCGTTGTGAACGTGCACGGTCATACCTACCATCTCTGGTAGGATGATCATATCCCTGCTGTGGGTCTTTATCGGCTTTTTGTATTTCCCCTTTTTGGCAAGCCTTATCTTCCTCAGGAGCTTTTTCTGCTCCGGACTGAGGCCTCTCTTAAGACTCCTCCTCTGCCTAGCAGGGAGAAGCTTGGAAAACTCCTCCAGTGACATGCTAAGCAGTTCATTGAAGCTGTAACCCCTGTACTTAAACTCCCTCTTCCTCGCCATCCTCACTTCCTCCTGCCAGTTCTTCTCGCGGCGATATGACCCACCTTCTGGCCTGGAACGGCCCTTCTGGAGATCGTACTGGGCCTTCCAATGTGATGCTCCTTACCACCATGCGGGTGGTTAACGGCGTTCATCTTGACACCCCTTGGCTTCGGCCAGAACCTGTTCCTAGCCCGCATAATATGGTAGGCCTTTCCTGCCTTGACAATCGGTTTTTCAAGCCTGCCACCACCTGCGACGACACCGATGGTTGCCCTGCAGGTCGGGTTGAACTGCTTGAGCTCACCGCTCGGAAGCTGGACTATGACCTTATCTTTCTCCCTGCTAACGATAAGTGCGTAGGTTCCACCGGCACGGACGTATTTACCACCATCACCGGGGCTTCCCTCTATGTCGTAAACATAGCTCCCCTCTGGTATCATCGCAAGTGGTAGGGAGTTGCCCCTCTTTACCGGGGCGTTCGGCCCAATGGCCACCTCTTCGCCGACAAGTATGCCTTCCGGAGCTATTATAAGTTTATCCATGCCGTTCGCAAACTTCACCCTGGCAACGGGGGCACTTCTTCCGGGGTCATGGAGTATCTCGACGACTTTGCCAACAAGAGTCTGCCCTCCCATCAGGTTAGGAGGAATGTACTTAATGGCCCCCCTATACCTGTGGGAAGGCGCCCTAAACGTGCTAGTCCCTTTGCCTCTCCTCTGCTGAACCAAACTCTTTCCCATCTCACTCACCCCATCAGAACAATCCTATCCTTGCAGCTATCTCACTAGCATCGTACTCCGGCCTGAGCTTCACGTAAGCCTTCTTCTCGCCTTTCATGGTGAGAAGGATGTTAACCTTCTCAACTTTGACATCGAACATCGCTTCCACGGCCTTCTTGATGTCAGCCCTTGTGGCCTTCCTGTTAACTATAAAAGTGAGCCTGTTCTCTTTTTCTATCATTGAAACCGCCTTCTCCGTAACGAGCGGCCTGACAATAACCTTGTACGGATCCATCCTTCATCACCCATAAATCTCCCTAAGCCTCTCTATGGCACCCCTAGTCCAGACGGTGAGCCTACCCGGATGGGTGCCCGGCGCGAGCAGTTCAACACCGAGGTTCTCAACCGTAACGACATCGACACCCGGGTGGTTTCTGGCTCCCTGGACGATACCTTCATTCTTTGCAACTATAACCAGTGGACCCTTGGCCTTCTTGTATCTCCTTCCGCGCATCTTGCCCTTACCGGCCCTTATTTTGGTGTTCCTCTTGGCCCTCTCGATGTCATCCCAGACGCCAAGCTTCTTAAATATCTCCCTAGTCTGGGCGGTCTTGAAGACCTTCTCGAGATCGTCGGCAACTACAAGAGGAACCTGCGGGACATTGTCAACCGCGTGTCCCCTAGCCCGGACGAGGTCGTAGTTTGCCGTTGCTGCTATTGCGCTCATTATGGCGAGTCTCTTCTCCTTCTTGTTTATGCCCTCCCAGATAACCTTCTCAACCTTGGGCGGGTGGGTTCTCCTACCGCCAACCGCGAAGGGTACGAAAGCCGCGAACCTAGGTGAGGTCTTTATTCTCTCAACCCTCGCCATCCCGTGGCCTTTACCTATGTTCTCCGTGACCCTTCTCTTGCCTGCCTGCGGATCCCTGCCCTGCGGCTGTATCCTGTGTGTCCATGAGGCAATGACAGCCTTTCTAATAAGGTCGGGCCTGAAAGGAGTGCTAAAGACCCTGGGGAGTTCTATTTCCTCAACAGGCTCGCCTTCGAGATTGAAAACCTTAACCTTCATCTATCTCACCTCACTGCTTTGACTCCCTACTGATGTACGTTATCTGTGGTCTCTCAACCGGGGGTCTCTTCTTTGGAGCCCTAATGGCCGGTCTGACCCGAACGATCCTCTTAAAAACACCCGGGACAGTACCCTGGATCACTAGAAAGTCGCTCCTAATAACTCCGTAGTGTGGAAAACCGCCCTTCGGGGTTATCTCAACCTTATTGCCGTTGAGCTCAAGCGTTCCGTTCTCGCCTATCGCTATGAGTCTCTTGTTGAACTCGGTTCTGTGGTGGAAACCCATCTGACCGGCCAGCGGGACCGTCCACATTACCCTGGTTGGATGCCACGGACCGAGGTTACCGATGTGCCTAGCCTTCCCTGCACGCTGGGCCTTGTGGAACTGTATTTTGACACCCCATCTCTTAACCGGGCCCTGTGTTCCCTTCCCTTTGGTGACGGCTATGACGTCAAGGAGTTCACCCTCGCGAAGAACGTCCCTCGCACGAACCTCCTTACCTATGATGTCCTTGAGGTAGTCAAATTTGGCGACAACATTCCTGCCGCCAACCGCGTACTCCATAACCTCAGGCTTCTTCTTGAGCCTGATGAGCCTCGGCTGGGTATGGACAAGGGCCCTCACCTCAACTATCTCACCACCCCTAACGAGGTCTTCAAGTTCTCCGAGCTTTGTCTGGAAGACCTCCTCGTTGTAGTTCTTCGGGAGAGTTTTTATTCTCCTCTTGAGGTCATCACTGAGATTGGGCGCCCATACTTCAGTGGTGGTCTCCAGTCCAAGGTAGCCCTGTCTGTAGGCCCTTATGCCGTAGATGAAGAGTGGTGGAACTTCAACCACTGTTACCGGCATGAAGATCTCCTTGCCCCTCGTGAGTCCAGGCCTGTCGTCTATCACGAGGACATGGGTCATCCCGGCTTTGTAACCAGCGAAGCCAAGTAATCTGACTTCGGTCTCCTCCGGCCACGTTTTGATCCTTGGAACCACGCTCTTAGCCCGCTTTCTAGGCGAGTAAGCCAGTGAACCTCTCCTTGGTCTGTGTATTTTTCCCATCTTAATCCCTCCTTATGAGATTAAACACCGCGAGTGTGGCCAAAACGGCCTCCTCGGTGCGGACGGTAGCCGTCCGCTGATTCGGAACCGTGTTGAGGACTAGATCAAAGTTATAATCCTCCCCGCCGAGGAGCTCGATCACACCCCTCCTCGGTGAGCCAAAGACGAAACCGACATCCCCCTTCAGCGGGGAAAGCTCCACCTCTCGAACGTCGCGACCCTTACGCGAGGTCGCGATGACCAAATCCAGCCCGACCTTTTTAAGTGTTTTTGCCAGTGCCTTCCTCGTTAGGTGCACCTTATAGCCCCAGTACTCAGTTGATCTCGCTGGAACAACCCTGAGCGGCCTTACTGAAACAATCCTGAACGTTGCTCGCCCTTCGATGTCCCCCTCGACCATCGCAAGGTCGTCGAGGCCGATGTCCGCATAGACCCTGCGTCCTTTTTTGAAGGCAAAGCCCTCACGGATTTCTCCAACCTTTGGTTTTTCCCTGAGCTTGTGGTGGGGAGTCCTGAGCGGTGGGATGACGCCGACGTACTTGAGCTCCGGCATCAGCGGGAACAGCCTTTTGCGAAGGTACTGGGGCGTTTCCGCGTATTCAAGTACCGTTTTGATGAACCTTCCGTCCCCCCCACCGACCCTGTAAATCCAGACGTGCTCGACACCGAATATTGCGCAGGCCCTGGCTATCTGTCCGATCTTGTAGGTTCTGATCTTCGGGTCGTCGCTCTCTTCAAGGAGTGAATCCGGAATGAAGATGTGCCAGGCCATTTTCCCGTCATCCTTCGCTATGATAACTTCAACGCTGAACTGGGGTCTATGAAGACTATTTAAAAGGCTTTCGAACCCTTCCACCCTTTTTTGGATTGAGAAGCATACAAAATTTTTGCAAGGAAACTTTGCTCTGCAAAGTTTCTGGGAAAACCTTTTAACTTGTGGGGGTGCAAGTAACTTGTGGGGGTGCAAGTTAATGCTGTTCTCGCCCTACCCAAAGACGAAAAGGGAGGAACTGTTTGATAGGAAGAAAGAGCTGAGGGAGTTTGAAGAGGCAATAGAACGCGGGGAGAGGTTGATACTTCTCCTCGGGCTCAGAAGACTTGGAAAAAGCTCCCTGCTGAACGTTGCTCTCAACGAGCTTCCCAACCCATCCATCAAGATAGACGTGCGGAAAACATACTCGGAGTTCTCCTCCGTAAACAGATATGTCATCGGGAAGATGCTGCTCTCGGCGATGAGTGGAAGGCGGAGGATCATCGAGGAGGCAAAGGTCTTCATCGAAAGGGTTAGAGGAGTAAGCGTCTCAGGGGTTGGGGTTGAGATAACCTCAAAGGAGTTCTCGATAACTGAGCTCTTGGAGGCCCTCAACGATTACGGTGAAAGGGCCGGAAGGATTGTCATAGCGTTCGACGAGGCCCAGTACCTCCGGTTCGGGGGGGCTACAAAGTACGACGGGATTTTAGCTTACGCTATCGACAACCTCGAGAACCTGACCTTCATTCTGACCGGCTCGGAAGTGGGCCTGCTCTTCGACTTCCTCAAGTTCAACGACCCAGAGGCTCCACTCTTTGGCAGATACCACCATGATATAATCCTCGACAGGTTCAGCCCAGAGATGAGCGCCGAGTTCCTGCGGAAGGGCTTCGAGGAAGGGGAAGTTGTGGTGAGCGAGCACGAGATTGAGGGGACAGTCAGAGAGCTCGACGGAATAGTCGGCTGGCTGGCCCTCTACGGCTACGTCAGGATCACAAGAGAGGCAGGACACGAAGACGCCATCGAGGAGATCCTCAGGGAGGCGAAATCCGTGGTGAACAGCGAGCTGTCAAAGCTCTTCGCTTATAGTCCAAGGTACAGGGTGATACTGAAGGCTATAAGCCTCGGCTATTCCCGCTGGAAGGACATCAAGGACTACCTGACGCTCAAGCTCGGCTACGTCAACGACTCCAACTTCTCGGCCTTGCTTGAGAACCTCGTGAAGTCGGGTTATGTTGAGAAGAGAAACGGGAGGTACAGGATCTCAGACCCCGTGCTGGAGAAAGTCTTCAGGGAGCTCTAAAGCCTTTCAGAGTTTCGTTATCCCCCCACTCGCTCAAGCTCACTCTGCTTTATTATTTCGACCGTGAAGGCAACTCTTGAAGAGGAATCCAAACAGAAACCCAAAGAGGTGATAACCGCGGTTATCACAATGGCAATTATCCTTCCCAGCACTTTAATAGAAAATGCTCGCCTTAAAAACAAACCGAGAGAAAGCTCAATCCACAAAAGCCAGCCCGTTCCACAGCTCCCTCATCTCGCGCGTGGCGTCTGGATAGACCCTCTTGAAGGTTATCCTCCAGTAGCCGTTCTTCAAATCCTCGATGTCCTCGATGTGGATTTTCACACCAAGTCTCTCGAAGTGGGTGACCATCCTGTGAGCGGTGCTTATGTTTTTGACCCGCACCGTAAAGACCTCCTCGACCTCATCGCCGTGGGCGACTTCATGGATGCTCTCGACGAAGGGCCTCAGCAGGGCCTTTCCAAGGGCTTTAGCGTACTCGTCGAACTCCTCCCCCTTAACGTGTTTCTCAGCCAGGTAAAAGGCGAGCCTTTTTATCCTCCCCATGAAGTAGCCGTGCGGGAGGTCAAAGAATATGTGGGAGCCTACCCTGATGTCGTTAATGTTGGCGTAGGGCGTCACGTACTTGGCGACCTTTTTCATGTCCGGGGTCTTCATGACGATGCCTTCCCGCCTCTCCCTGCTGAGCCTCTCTGTGAGGTCGTAGAGGTCGTCCAGGCCGGAGTGCTCGAAGAGTCCTAAGCGCTCAACCTGCGGAATCCCGTACTCCTCTGCGAGCTTATAGCGCTCCTCCACGGGCAGGCTCTTCCCCGTCCCCTTCTCCTGAATGTCAAAGAGGAAGAACCGGATGTCTTCCTTAACGTAGGGTGGCCCTTCGACGATGTAGGGGCTTTCGGGTCCGGCCATCTCCCCGGCCAAGACGAGGTTGGGGTAGTCCTTGAAGAACTCGAAGTTCACGAAGTCCTCTATCCTCTCAGTGGTGAAGGGGCAGACAAAGCCGCCCCTCGTGAGGGCGAGAACCTTCTCTCCAACTTTAACGACGCGGACGTTGTAGCCGTCCACCTTCTCCTCAACGTAGAAGGGCTTGTTCTTGAAGACGCGCCTTATCCCGTTCTCCAGCTGGACGACGCGCTTTATGTGGGGAAAACCGATGACGGCTTCACTGTTCTCGAAGACCACCGTCCCCCTGCGGAAGCCCTTGGCGGAATCGCGGAAACGGACGTACCTGACCCCTTCAAACTCGTCCTCAACGATGCCCCCCTTCCCCTCGAGAACAAGAAGCCTGCCCTCGGGAACACCGATCTTGAGGAGTATGCCCATAAAGTGCGAGCTTACCATCTTCCCACCATTGGAAATGGGGTAGTATCGTTAATAATTATTATGAATACGGGATTAACCGCTGGCCTTTAGATCAACCCCACTCCAGCCCTTCCATCCATCTCCCCCCAAAAGGCCACGATGCAGGGGCGGTATTCGCCGGGTTTTTCGGGCTTAACGTGGATACTGAAGACAGCGGTCTGATTGGGGTCAGGGACAAACGCCTGAGGCGTTACCTCAACGGTCAAACCGGAGACCTGGGTGAGCCTGCCCGAGAGCCAGCTCCAGGCATTTTTGGACTCGGCTGACCCGAGCCCGAGGTAGACCTTTATAGTAACGTT
>JALVUT010000135.1 GCA_027035445.1 Thermococcus sp. | reverse complement strand
ATCTTGAGAAACGTAGGAAATACCATGAGCCGAATATATATAGGAAAGGTCAGGAAAATTGGAGAGTGGCCGATACTGTGCATAGAAACGCCGTACAACGAAAATTTCGTCCGGGAGATAAAAAACGTTCCCGGGCGAAAGTGGGACGGGAAGAGAAACATAGTTTACATCAACCCCGACAAGAAAAACGCCTATTCTACTCTTGAGTTAGTTAGTAAGTATTTTGTTGTAGATGTTTCTGAAGTAGAGAAGCAGCTTGAAAACTTAGTTATCCCTACCGGCTACGTCGGATCTGATGGAGAATATCTGTTATTTGACTTCCCGTACAACAACGACATCATCAAGGATCTGAAGACCGTAAAGGCTACGTGGGACAAGAAGCGCAGAGTTTGGAAGATCAGGCCGAGATCGGCGAGCCAGCTTAGAACGATCAGAGAGATCATCGAGGACTGGAGATTTGAAGTGCTTCCAGAAGCCTCAGAACTCTTAGAAACGGCCGAAAAGAAGTTCGAAGAAGACAAGAAGAAGAAGGCAGAACTACTTGAGATGAGCAAGCGTGTTCACAGCGACTTAGAGATTCCACTCCCACCCGGCCTTACACTTTACCCGTTCCAGAGGGTGGGGGTTGAGTGGCTCGAACGCACAAACGGCAGAGCACTTATCGGCGACGAGATGGGACTCGGAAAAACTGTGCAATCGTTGGCGTGGCTCAGGCTGCACCCGGAGATCAGGCCAGTGATCGTGGTTTGCCCGGCGAGCGTTAAGCTCAACTGGGCGAGGGAAATCAAGAGATGGTTGGAAGAGGACGTTACAGTGCTCAGGGGAAAGAACGGAGTAAAGAAGTTACCAGAAACACCATTCTACGTAATAAACTACGACATTCTCACGGCGTGGATCGAAAAACTGACTTCTGTTAACGCAAAGTGCTTGATCGTCGACGAGTGCCACTACATAAAGAACTCAAAGGCAAAGAGGACCAAAGCAGTGCTGCAGCTCGGAAAGAACATCCCGCACGTCATAGCTCTCACGGGAACTCCGATGCTCAACAGGCCGATTGAACTATATACAACGCTAAAGCTCCTGAAAGTCAACGACCCGGTTCTCAGGGACTTCTGGACCTATGTAAAGCGATTCTGTGATGCCCAGCAGACGCCGTGGGGCTGGGATTTCAGCGGAGCAAGCAACCTCGACGAGCTACAGGTCAGGCTGAGACAGTCAGTGATGATAAGAAGGCTGAAGAAGGACGTCCTCAGGGAGCTGCCGCCGAAGAGACGCATAATGGTCCCGATGGAAATCAGCAACCGCAAGGATTACGTTATGGCTCTAAAGAACTTCAGAGAGTGGTATTTAGAGAAAAAGGGCAAGGAGGTCAGAGGAGCAGAGGTTCTCGTGCAGCTCGAACAGCTCAGGCAGCTCGCAGTTATGGGTAAGCTCGATGCAGTAATCGAGTGGCTCAAGAACGTTCCAGAGAAGTTTGTTGTGTTCGCTGTTCACAGAGACGTCCAGAGAAGGCTCGTTGAAGAGTTAAACGCCCTGTGGATTCCCGGTGGACTGTCAGCAGAAGAAAAGCAGAGAATAGTGGATGAATTCAACAACTCCAACAAGCCTTTAGTGGTCTCACTGTACGCCGGAGCAGAGGGAATGAACTTACAGACAGCGAGAATTGCAGTGTTCGTCGAGCTTCCGTGGACTCCCGGAAAACTCCTGCAGGCAGAGGACAGAATACACAGGATTGGACAGGAAAACAGTGTTGACATCTATTACTTAATCGCAGAGGGAACGGTTGAGGAGAAGATGATGGAAACAATTCAGAAGAAGCAAGAGATAATCAGCAATGCATTAGACGGACTTGAGGACGTCGAGGAGAACAAGATAATCTTTGAGGTCGCCGAACAGATAATTTCGTAAAGGTTATATATCTTTTGTGTGTGGTATTTATTGTATGGGGGTGGTGAACGTGAAAAACGTAGAGTTTGTTAACTTAACCCCGCACGAGATAACACTCGTGCGGGAGGACGGCGAAGTGGTGAAAATACCTCCGTCCGGGCAGGTAGCCCGGGTTAAGGTGGAGCAGGAGGTAGTTAATGAGATAAACGGGATACCAATAGTAAAAACCACGTTTGGGGATATTGAGGGATTGCCAGAGCCACAGGAAGGCAAGATCTTCATAGTTAGCTCGATTGTCGCACAGGCTGCAGCCAGAACAGACGTAGTAGCACCGGACACGAGCCCACAGGGAGTTATCAGAGATGAAAACGGCAGAATTGTAGGAGTAAAAAGATTTCAGATCTTCTAAATTTTTTTGGTGGTAAAAATGGTGGAAATATATCGAGAAGTAGCGGAAGATTTCAGAAATATATATATTGATTTAGTAGACAGTAAACATGAAGCCTACAGCCCTTCGAGACTGGCGAGAGAAATAGCAAAAGAATACTGCGTTGACAGCGAAGCACTGCTCAACAGTGTTTCTGGAAAGTTAGAGAGGTACAATCTTAGAAGAAGTAACTATATAGTGGTAACACTAAAGAAAGACCACAAAACAGCAGATGAACTAAAGAGAGAAATAAGGAGAGTAACGAGGGATCTCGAGAAACTCGTGCAAACGCTAATAGACACAGCCAGAGAGCTCAGGGAGCAGCAGGATCTAACAGATTGGATCTGGACAAGGGCAAAGTATGATCCTGAGAAGAGAAGATTCGTTAAAGTTGATTTCTAATTTTTTTATGCCGTCGTAGCTTAGCCCCGTGGGGTAGTGGTCAATCCTGCGGGACTCTGGATCCCGCGACCCCGGTTCGAATCCGGGCGGGACTATCCCAAAGAGGAGGAGGCGATGAAGCCCCTGAGGGGAGCCGGCACCTGTACGGCTGAGCCTCGTGAATATTTTTTGGAGGTGAAACCGTGAAGTTGAAAAATGAGATAAAGAGGTGGTCAAATGGAGACTAAAGATTACGAGTTCAAAGGTAGAATGTACAGGAGCATACACTTTGATGAAGAAGACATTACAATATATGTCGAAGCTTTCC
>JALVUT010000134.1 GCA_027035445.1 Thermococcus sp. | reverse complement strand
CTGTGTGCATTTTCAGGTATGCAAATGAGAGCTACAAAAAGGAGCGAAAAGCATTTATATTCCGGGAATTAGCAAGATTTAAGGTGGGGAAACAAAGAAAATCTCCTGAAAATGGAGATTGAAAGATTCTTTTCATCTCCTTTTCTATCTTATCCATTCTCTTTGAAACAAAGAAAATCTCCTGAAAATGGAGATTGAAAGTTTATTTTCTGTATCCACTGCCTCGCCAGCTCGATTGTCGAAACAAAGAAAATCTCCTGAAAATGGAGATTGAAAGCGCTCATACTTTGACTCCAGCATGCTTTCACCTCGTGCTCGAAACAAAGAAAATCTCCTGAAAATGGAGATTGAAAGTTAACTGTGCTATTTTGTTAACACGCTCGTACTCTTCCGAAACAAAGAAAATCTCCTGAAAATGGAGATTGAAAGGAAGGAGATGGTGCCCTAATCTATGGCGTAGAAACACCACTGAAACAAAGAAAATCTCCTGAAAATGGAGATTGAAAGAAGCAACGATTCCGGCAGGAACTCTCGTTACCTTTCCATTGGAAACAAAG
The DNA here is from genome assembly GCA_027035445.1 of Thermococcus sp. The sequence continues at coordinate 2,537 of JALVUT010000134.1, read as the reverse complement.
AAAATCTCCTGAAAATGGAGATTGAAAGTGTACATGACTCAGCTCAAGGATAAACTCCTAAAAGCGTAGAAACAAAGAAAATCTCCTGAAAATGGAGATTGAAAGAAGCCAGTTCAACGCACCCCAGTCACCAGCGAAGTCGAGAAACAAAGAAAATCTCCTGAAAATGGAGATTGAAAGTTCATATCATCTATCTTGCTATTTACTATCCACATTACGAAACAAAGAAAATCTCCTGAAAATGGAGATTGAAAGTTTTGTTTTCAGTTTCTCTTCTTAAATAATTTTCGCGAAACAAAGAAAATCTCCTGAAAATGGAGATTGAAAGCCGTGTGGTCTGTACGAAATTGCATTGTTGTATATTCTGAAACAAAGAAAATCTCCTGAAAATGGAGATTGAAAGTTATAGATTTGATAGTCGTTGTATAGATGTGCAGGGTTCTTGAAACAAAGAAAATCTCCTGAAAATGGAGATTGAAAGAAAACTTCAGAATTAGTTTCCCAATCAATCCTTGTCCTGAAACAAAGAAAATCTCCTGAAAATGGAGATTGAAAGACATTCTACCGCCTCCTTCTCGCCAGCAAATAACCCACGGAAACAAAGAAAATCTCCTGAAAATGGAGATTGAAAGGTGGGGATGGGTGAACTCGACATAAACTACGACCTTGACGCGAAACAAAGAAAATCTCCTGAAAATGGAGATTGAAAGCACTTCACAATTCCACCCCTGCAAAAGGAGGGAGAAACAAAGAAAATCTCCTGAAAATGGAGATTGAAAGACGAGTCTCACTGACTTCAGTTTGACCAATTAGATCACGAAACAAAGAAAATCTCCTGAAAATGGAGATTGAAAGAAGTTCTCAGGTTTCTTCTTGACCTCCTCCTGTTCATCCTGAAACAAAGAAAATCTCCTGAAAATGGAGATTGAAAGGCCAGTATGTGGAGCAAGCGAAAGAAGCGTACAATGTGCGAAACAAAGAAAATCTCCTGAAAATGGAGATTGAAAGAAGTTGTTCTTCTGGGGGTCAAATTCTCCCCCAACATCGAAACAAAGAAAATCTCCTGAAAATGGAGATTGAAAGGTGTATTCTGTCCTCTGCCTGAAGTAATTTACCGGGAGTGAAACAAAGAAAATCTCCTGAAAATGGAGATTGAAAGTCGGGTTTAAGTGGATACTCTTCGCCATCAATGAGTGCATGAAACAAAGAAAATCTCCTGAAAATGGAGATTGAAAGTTTTTTAGTTCTCTAAGCTATTTAGATTTAACTACCCAGAAACAAAGAAAATCTCCTGAAAATGGAGATTGAAAGTAAAGAACCTGAAGCTGTCTTCAACCCTGTCTCTTATCGTGAAACAAAGAAAATCTCCTGAAAATGGAGATTGAAAGCAACATTCGAGCCCTATCCAGAAAACGAAGAAGTTGACGAAACAAAGAAAATCTCCTGAAAATGGAGATTGAAAGGTTATTGGTGAAGCAAATGTAAACACAGCATATTTGCGAAACAAAGAAAATCTCCTGAAAATGGAGATTGAAAGAGAAAATTGTCTGGAGCAGTTGAATTACATGAATTAGAAGAAACAAAGAAAATCTCCTGAAAATGGAGATTGAAAGGAGACCCATTTCGTCGCCTATAAGTGCTCTGCCGTTCGTGGAAACAAAGAAAATCTCCTGAAAATGGAGATTGAAAGTCATCATGTACGCCTGCAACTGCAGTGACGCTGCTTCCGAAACAAAGAAAATCTCCTGAAAATGGAGATTGAAAGACTGTGTGTGAAATGTGTGGGCTGACTATAGCAGTGTTGAAACAAAGAAAATCTCCTGAAAATGGAGATTGAAAGTAATCTCCATCTGAAGATTTGAGCCTTATGAGAAAACGAAACAAAGAAAATCTCCTGAAAATGGAGATTGAAAGTCACAAGTTTTTCAGGATCAATTCTTGCCATGTTTTCGAAACAAAGAAAATCTCCTGAAAATGGAGATTGAAAGTTTAATTCTCATCACCTCTTCAACAGTTCCAACACTCGAAACAAAGAAAATCTCCTGAAAATGGAGATTGAAAGCGGGGGAAGAGCGAGCGGCCTTGCCCATGGTCCCGACACGGAAACAAAGAAAATCTCCTGAAAATGGAGATTGAAAGTTTTGGCACTTCTGTAGTTTCGCCGTGTGGCCTGTACGAGAGAAACAAAGAAAATCTCCTGAAAATGGAGATTGAAAGGGGAGAGAGCGAGATACGATACAGAGAAGAGAAGATTCGAAACAAAGAAAATCTCCTGAAAATGGAGATTGAAAGTCGAGAAATTCAACGTCTTCATCTGTTATCTTTACTCTCGGAAACAAAGAAAATCTCCTGAAAATGGAGATTGAAAGATTACCTCAAGTTCAATGTCCTCTCCCTCTCTGATAGCCTCGAAACAAAGAAAATCTCCTGAAAATGGAGATTGAAAGACCAATCCCTGAGTCCATGCCGTTCCAAAATCAAAAGGGAAACAAAGAAAATCTCCTGAAAATGGAGATTGAAAGCAACGAGCCTGTACG
>JALVUT010000133.1 GCA_027035445.1 Thermococcus sp. | reverse complement strand
TCTCCAGGCTCACGGTAGCCCCAGAGTTTGGGGCCTCGCATGACGTCCCTGAATATACTGTCTATCTCCTCCTGGATCTCCCTCATAAGGTCAAAGGGGTCCCAGTAGCGGTCCTTCCTCCAGACCATCTTTACCACCCCCTTTTGGTTACTAGTAGTAACTAAAAATGTTGGGGTTTATAAGGTTTTGTGTTTTTTAATGTGCATTGGTGACTAAAACCTGTACCAGAAAATAGGGAGGAAAAAGGAATCATAGACGGCTCAGCATGCCAACCGCGGGGTAATAAATCTCCTCAAAGCGCTAACTACCTCTCACCTTTTTCTTTTCCAAGCCCCGCCCTTCAGGGCAGGGAGGAGGTCATCTCTAGCATCTCACTCACGATCCTTCTCCTCCCTATAAGAGATCCCCGTCCAATGACCTTCTTCATGATCGCCTCAAGTTTCGGCTTTAGACCAGCTACCCATCTTGGACTCACATGCATTGTCATGATTTCCCTACCTACTTTTACCTTTCATCTATGACCTTGAAAATGTTGGCTTTTTTGGATATATTGTAAAGATATGCCGGGAACTCTTTAACCGGTTAATTTGATTTTCCGTCGGGTTCTTCCCTTTATGCTTAAACTTCCATCGTGGAATTTGGGTCTATGGGATGAGCATCGTATCCCAGTCCACTCAGTATCCTTGCGAACTCCTCCGCAAAGCCGTAGACCGTGAATATCTCCTCCGGCCTAACCCTTTCGACTATTCTCATCAGCTCCCAGAAATCCGCATGGTTGCTGAGTTTCAGCCCGCCAAATCCCGAAACGGTAATCTCCCACGGTGAGAGGGAGTTTTTGATCCTTGGCGAGCGGTAGGAGCGAAGGACGACATCTCCATCCTCTGTTATATTATCGAACTTGACCCCGAACTTGGAATAAACACGCGAGATCTTGAGCATCTCCCTCGATGCTTTTACGGTGTATCCGTGGAGGTCGAGTATCTTCATGACCTCCTGAGCCTTCCCCATCCGGTTGACGTAAAGGGTCGGCCTCTTTCCCCTGTCCAGTACCCCCTCAACAAACGCAATAAGCTTTTTCTCGGCCTCCCTCGGGGCGGGGAACGTAAAGCTCGGCACACCGAAGGTGGCCTCGATTACAAGAAAGTCCGCCCTCGGGAAGCGGCTCTTCTCGGCGGTTCGCAGTTTGAACCACTTTGTGTCGCCGGTGTAGAAGAGCGTCCCAGTTTCAAGCCAGAGCTTTATTCCGGCGGAGCCGAGCATGTGGCCGGCGGGATAGAGCTTTGCCATGAAGTCGCCGAGGTAAAATGTCTTTCCAAAGTCAACTTCCCTATAAAAGCCTCCCTTCCGCAGGTGGCTGAGGTACTTTGTTGCCTTCGTCGCGAAGATAACTTCCCCGCTAACGAAATGATCCGTGTGGGCGTGGCTCTGGAAGGCCACTCCCGCAGAGCTGTCAAGCCCTATGTTTTGTACTATCATCATGTGAACATACCACCCGAAACACTTATTTGGTTTCGTTTCGATAGATATCTGGGTGCTGAGATGGGGACTTACCTAATTGAAACTAGGAAGCTAACGAAGTTCTTCGACAAGCGAAACGTGGTATATCACCTTGAGTTAAAGGTGCCTGAAGGTGCAGTGTACGGTTTCCTCGGTCCAAACGGAGCGGGAAAAACTACAACAATAAAGATGCTCACTGGGGCTTTAAAACCGACCTACGGGGAGATAAGGATCTTCGAGATGGAGATGCCACGTGAGCGGGTTGGAATAATGAGGAAGGTTGGCTACATGCCGGAGGTTCCACTGGCCTATGAAGACATGACGATACATGAATTTCTGGTGTATATGGGTCGTTTAAATGGACTCCCAAAGGGAGAGGCCGTAAGGCAGGCTCGTGAGCTCATGGCTTACACTGGCGTTGGAAAGCTGGCCTTCAACAGGATCAAAGAACTCTCCAGCGGTCAGAGGCAGCGTGTCACCTTTGCCATGGCCCTTATGGGTGATCCTGAACTGCTTATCCTCGATGAACCGACGAGCAACCTTGACCCACTGGGGAGAATGGAGTTTATGGGGAAGGTTCTGGAACTGGCCAAGGTAGGGAAAACGATATTCATCAGTTCACATATTGTCAGTGAGGTCGAAAGGATATGCAACTACGTCGGTCTGATCAAGGATGGTCAGCTCATAGATCAGGGACGCCTCAGGGATATGGTGAATGTCGAGGACACCGACTATGATGTTGTTGTTTCGGACAATGATAAGCTTGTGAAGTTCCTTGGCAACAAGGTTTACGTAAGGGAGATCTGGCAGGAGGAAGGGGTTGTACGTGTGAAGCTGGACAAACGCTTCGTTGATAGGTTCTTTGAGGATGTTCCGGTTTTCCTTGCTAAGGAAAAACTCGCTCTAAAGCTGTTCAAGCCTCACACAAGCCCACTGGAGAGGATTCTCATGAAGCGCTTCAACATGGGGTGGGTGGGATGAGGGAGTCAATGAATGGCCTTGCCGGATCCTGGGTTATGTTTGAGAATGAGTTTAGAAGGATGCTCCGCTCGCGCAAGTTCAAGGTACTCTTTATCGTGACGTTCTTCCCATCCCTGATATACCTCATCAGTCCAAACGCATCCGGAACGGGCCTTGCTTCCATGCTCAGGTCCTTCGAGGCCCTGATGGTTAACCTGCTCCCCAACTACTGGCTTGGTATAATCGGCCAGCTTATCGCAATAATTATCATGTGTGACCTGCTGGCAAGCGAGATGGACAGGGGGACGATAAGGCTCCTTCTTGCAAAGCCAGTTCGACTGAGCAGTGTGTTAACCGCGAAGTTTCTCGCGGGCCTTTCAGCGCTGGCAATTTTATTCGGCGTTCCCTATGCGGTGATATGGCTTTACAACCCCCTAGTCTACGATACTGGGCTCAAGGGTCTCTCCAGGGGATTCCCCGACCTATCTCTCGTCCTGGGTGTGAGTCTCCTCGTTCTCGCCGCTCTTGGGGCACTCTCAATGTTCATATCTGTTCTTGTTAGCAGACCACTCTATGCTTCCCTCACTACCTTCGGCATCGTGTTCGTTCTCCAGTTCTTGATCCCGCAGATACCATATCT
>JALVUT010000132.1 GCA_027035445.1 Thermococcus sp. | reverse complement strand
ACATATAGGATCTAGCATTCTATGATTCGGCTCATTTAATAACCTGGTTATCCAGGTAATAATAACCTGGTGAACGAGGCAGTGCTGCTGAAGTACAGCATACGCGGCGCAGGCTACGGAGAGGGCCCGGCCATAATAGAGGATGTGTCCGCGGACCTTGGGGAAGGAGGGCTACTCGTGCTTGCGGGCCCCTCGGGCAGCGGCAAGACCACGACACTGCTAGCCATAACCGGTGTTCTCAACAACCTCCTCTACGGATGGGTCGAGGGAGAATCATGGATAGCCGGGATAAACCCGGTGTCTCCTGAGGGCTTCGACGAGATCCCCACGAGGATCGGGGCCGTGCTCCAAGACCCGGATAAACAGCTAGCCATGCCCACCCCTTATTCAGAGGTGGCGTTCACCCTCGAGAACCTGGGATACCCAGAGCATATTATCCGTGAGAAGACCGTTGAGATGCTTGAGCGACTGGGCCTACGCAACAAGATGTACGCCCACGTCGAGGATCTAAGCGGCGGAGAGAAGAGGAGGCTGACCTTCGCCTCCGCGGTCATCCATGATCCCCCGCTCCTGCTCCTCGACGAGCCCTCGGCGAGCATGGATCCGTGGGGGATCAGGGAGGTTAGGGGCTTCATAAGTGATTGGAGACGGCGGGGGAAAGGCGTCCTGGTCGTCGAGCACAAGCTCCGCTACTTCCTCTGGGAGGGCGCGAGGATACAGGTATACCGCGGCGGGAGAGTAGTACGGGAGCTAGAGGCACCGCTGTCACGGGGCGAGATCAGGTTTCTCGAAGAGATAGGCGTCGACGCCGGTCCCCCGAGAATAAGGCGTGTCGAGCCCCCAGCCGTCTCAGGCCGGGTCCTAGAGGCCAGGGGCCTCGTAATAGGATATGGGGAAAACATCGTGGCGCGTGATATAGACCTGTATCTGGATAAGGGAGAGGCCGTAGCTGTTATTGGGCGTAATGGTGCTGGTAAGACAACGCTTCTCAAAACATTGGCCGGCGCCCTAGATCCGTTGGATGGCGACGTGTTATTGATGGGTGAGAAAACCTCTTCGAAGCAGAGGATTGGGCGGGTCTTCTATGTGCCGCAGATGCCCGATTATCTCTTCATCACTTCAAGCCTCGAGGAAGAATTGAGAGAAACAGCTAGGAAGACCGGGAAGACAGTGGAGTGGCTGGCCAGCCACATACCATGGTACGAGGAGGCCAGGAGGACAAGCCCTTATAGGCTGAGCCATGGGCAGAGGAGATGGCTCTCAATAATCATCGCGTACAGTTATGGGGCTCCAGTAATATTGTTGGATGAGCCTAGCAGCGGCCTGGACCTAAAGCTCTTTAGACAGCTAGCGGGGCTCGTCGAGGAGCTTAGGAGAAGTGGTGTATCGTTCCTGATATCGACTCATGACCCCCGGGTTGTCGGGGAGATGTGTAACCGCGCCTACATCCTGGATCGGGGGAGGCTCAGCGAAATAGATCGTTATAGAGCTGTGGAACTGCTTGAAAAGGAGGCGGGTCTAAGCCTTGAGGAGGCCTAGCACGAGCATACTCTTCATCTATGGCTTAACGATCACGTTGCTGGCCTTCATCTACAGGGATCCTTACAGCCTCCTACTCATAAGCATACCCAACGCGGTCGCCGGAATATACCTCGGTTACAGGAGGGCTAAGCTCATAGTATTACTGCTTCTTCTCAGTATATGGGGGACATTCCTGAACGCCCTGTTCCTGGCAAACCATGGCCAGGTAGTAGCGGTCATAGGCCCACTAGTAATACGTGAAGGAGCAGTAGTGGCCACGACACAGATAGGGTTACGCCTCCTAGCAATAGCGAGCGCAGCACTGATCTTCATAGGGAGCGCGAAGCCCGAGGAAATAATAAGGGATCTGGAAGCAGAGCTCTACCTGCCAAAAACAATAACCTTCAGCCTAGCCTACGCACTACGCCTTATTCCCCTCCTTAACAGGGACTATAGAGAAATAATGTTTTGCCGCCGCCAGAGGGGATACCGTAGGATCGCATACTTGCCGGGAGACGTTAAGACGCTGCTCCTACCACTGCTCAGCATAGCGTATCAGCGCGCCATATGGGCTGGAATAACTGTGGAGCTAAGAGGCTTCAGAAAGAGGAGGCCCCGCTACAGGAGGCCCAGGATAGGCTTGGTCGAAGCGCTCCTGCTTTCATGGCTCGCCCTACAGGTGGTCCTACCTATTGCGGCTGGTTGGACAATGTGATCCCCCATGACTCCGCCCATCACATGCATAATGGGTCGCGGCGGGCTAGGGATTTATTTATAGCAAGTGTTAAATCTATGAAAAACACAATATATAAACCGCAGGTGGTTCTATGGAATATGTTAAGTCGATTATAGTGCTCCTAGTAATCGCCGCTATAACCATGTCCTCCGCCGTCTACGCGGAGACAACCTACAGTATCAGGTACCACGTGGTAGTCAACGGCGAGGTAAGTCCTCTGCTGAACATCTCGACCCGTATAAGGTGGGACTACTACTTATCCCTTAACATGACGTTCCATGGTGAAAACATGACTATATGCTATAATGTTGAGGGAGCATTGATCCCGAAGCAGATCATGGCCAGGAGCGCCTGCAGCGTAGTCAACATGACTGAGCTAATACACCTATCCCGTGAAGCCGGGGGAGCAAACAATATACTGCCCACAGTACCCCTGAGGAAAAACGTCATGATCCACGAGTACAAGTTCCTCGGGACAGGCGATTACAAGGGGCTACCGGTCTACAAGCTCCAGGCAAAGATATCCCCGGCATTCTATAGCGGCGGGACAAACGCCTCTATGATCAATGTCTACCTTTACGCCGGGCTACCGGTACCCCTCTACGCCTCCGCCAGCATCGATATCCTCGGAAACCTCAGCGTACTCGTAGACGCTGTTGAGGCGAACCTGCCCAGGAACGTTCCGACAGCATATATGTCAACATACTACTACGACATACTAGCAGGGGGATTACCGGGAGCACACATAACTGTGGAGGGAGAAAAAGGATCATACACGCTCAAAGCAACAAACAACGGGGACGCGGTAGGCTATATTATAGTCATATACAGGAACACAGGGAAGGCTTGGGCAGCCATAATCC
>JALVUT010000131.1 GCA_027035445.1 Thermococcus sp. | reverse complement strand
TCACTGTGGAGGCTGACCGACCTTCCGGAGAACGCTTCTCTTCTCCCCTCCGTGATCGTAGCCAATGACACCGTTTTTATCACCGGAACCCAGGGAAATATTTACCAAACCGAAAGGGCCTTCTCATCACTGTGGAACCCCCCCACTGCGTCTGTAGTCGGATTCACCCTCCTAGCACTCCTCGTTTTCTTTCTATTCCTCCTTGCATTGAGGAGGGATAAAACCCATGCGGAAGCGTTCTACCTCGTGATGGCATCCATTCTTGGACTCTGGTACCTGGTTACAAAACCGCCGGAGATCTCCATCCATTTCCTGCCCTACCTTCTTCAGGGCGTGGAATTCGCCACGGGGAGCACCCCATCATCGCCCCTCGGACTGCTCCTCGGGGTGTTTTTCAAAGCAGTGCCCCCCATCGAGGAGGATCTCATCTATATTCACTGGGTTTTGATACTTCTTATAGCGTCGTTCTCCTTTTACATCGTCCCCAAACGCTCCAGAGAGCTCGGTTTTCTGGTCTTTGGTCTTACGTTTTCGACACCACTGTTCCGTTCTTTTGTGCATCACGTTGACACCACCACCATCGGCCTTGCGTTCTTTGTTTCCACGCTTGCCCTCATAGCGAATGTAACGTTCTCCCCTGAGAGGGGGAAGGCGCTCCTACAGACTATCCTACTCTCCCTGTTAACCGTCCTAACCGTGGCTATCAATCCGTACTTTATATTGATGCCCCTAGCGTTCATAATAGCGTTCCCAAAAAGGCACTTCCGGAACTATGCATACCTAGTGACAACGGGAATAGGGATTCTCCTGCTGTACTTGAAGTTCGGCCTCCCCATCCACATGCCCTCCCACCCCGTGGTGTCTCTACACCGCTATCTCTTGAGCCTGCTGATGAGCAGCGCCCTAAGCGCCGCGGTCATCCTGTACGCAGTTTTTCACATTGGGAGAATAGAGAAGATGAAAGGGCAGACCCCCTTCCTGACCCTTCTGGTTCTTGCATATCTTCCACTCTCGGTGTTCAACGAGACGTTAACCCCTTACTGTCTCATCATACTGGCCGCACTGGCAACAAGACTGCTGTATCTCCTAACATCTAAAACTTGATGGCACCAATTACCGTCCCTCTGAGATGGGGGCCGATCTCCCTTATTATTCCTGGAGCCTGTGTGCCTTTTTTTAGGATGAGAAGGCTTTCCATAAGGCCAAGCTCTTCAAGGCGCTTGATGTCCCTCCCGTGACCAGTCCGGATAAGGGCGCTCTCCACGTTCTCACTCACCGTACCCGCAACGAAGAGCTTGTCGTAACCGTCGCTTAACCAAGACTTGAGGAGCCTTAACTGGGAGCCGGAGAACTCTACTTCAACCTCCCGTGTTCCAAACTCTACCCTCCTAACCCGAACCTCGACAGGAAGATTATCAATCCATCCAAAGTTTGATATCATCTCGCGAACGGGGAACTCGCTGAACTGCTCCTTTAGGTAGTATAGAGGAAGCAACGCGTCCTTGGGCCGGGGGAGGAATATCCCCACATCAACATAAGCACCGTATCCTACCTTTCCGAGATCTATAAACCTTCCCCGGTAGGCCTTTCCCTCTTCAATCTTCTTCAAACTGTAAGGAACCTCACCAAACTCTTCCCGGACAACGTTGGCGCTTATCTCCTCATCGTCGCCGCTCAGGGAAACCTTCACCCAGTTCTTTTTAACTGCGGATAGTTTCCACTCAACCTCAAGATCACCGAGAAGAGCCCTCAGCTTCTTGTCAAGCTTGAGAAAACCACTTCTGTCACCATAAACCTTTTCCAGAATAACCACTCCCACCATTCCAACCATCCCCGAAGTTCATCCAGATACCATTCAAATCATTTCCTCTTTCTGGGCTTCTTTTTAAGGCCCAGATCTATTTCAAGCGCCTCGATTCGCTGCTTGAGCTCCTCCACTATTTGAGTGTTGTCGTACTGCATGAGCATCCCACCACAGATGGGGCATTGGAACTCGTATTCCATCGCTTCATCAAAGGTCAGTTTTGGGTGCCCCGGGGTACCGCACCAGTAGTAGATCTCACTGGTCTCCTCTTCCAGCATCTCCTTTAGTTTTTTGAGCTCGGTCATCTTCTTGGAGCGCAGAATCTCAGGCAGACGCTTGGTATCAAGGTGCCAGTAATAGTAGTACCATCCGGTTTCCTTGTCTCGAATCCTCTTGAATTCAGCAAGCCCCTGGTCATAGAGCAGGTAGAGAACTTTTCTAACCGTGTTCACCCGTATTTCAGTTACTTCCGCAAGCTCCTCATCCGTGGCCTCCCTTTTTTTCTCAAGAGCCTTGATAACTTCAACGGCCTCCTCGCCCCCCAGATCCATGGCGAGTTCCATGAGTTCCTTGTTTTTCCGTTTGGCCACATTCACAACCTCCAGAGAATATTTGAATATCTGGAGCTTTATCTCGAAGATATCACCCAATGAAAAGGTATATGGTTCGTGATATATATAGGTTTTTGTCAGATTTCCAACGGCAATGGACAAAAGAAGACATTAAATCAGCCGGCGAAGTACTCATTGAGAAGCTCCTTAGCGGAGGGCTTGTATAGCTCGAGAACCTCAATACCCTCTATAACATTCCCTTCCCTAAGTTTAAGCCTAACCTTACCTCCATATACCTGGAGATCATCTAACATACCGTATATAGCGTCCTCCGCCTCCAGAGGGGTTTTAAACTTCATGATATACTCCCCGTCAGGGGCTATCAACTTGACCCAGTACTCGTTTTTACGCTTGAAGGGGCGGGTGATCTTCGGCTTGAAATTATCCACTATAATTTCCAAAGGGCTCCACCTCCATTCTGAACTTTCGAGTTTCCTAAAGCAGTTAGACCCTCACTCTTAAGGATATCTGAAGGGTAAATCTTTTTAAGCGTTGCTCTCACTCCAACTGAAGTTCCACAGGAAGGCATATGGGTAGAAAACCATGAAGAACATAAAAGTGGGATTTAATGACCGTTAAATGGCAAATCCATCCCCAGTTCTATGGCCTTCTCCTCGACGAATTCAAGGGGAACTATCGCACTTCTTGCACCGATTCTCTGAACCGTCAGATAGGCGAGGAGCATACCCAGTCTCGCCGATTCCTCTAGACTCCATCCATTTAACGTACCGTAGATAACCCCCGCATCAAAAGAATCACCCGCACCCGTTGAGTCAATAACCTCTGCACTCAGACCGCGGACCTCTGAGACCCTCCCCATCTCATCCCTGAGTAGCGCCCCACCACCATTAAGCGTTATCACTAGGTTCTTTGAATTGCAGAGTGATGGATCTAGGGAACCAAACTTCCTCCTGTACTCGTCTTCGTTCATGAGGAGGTAATCCACATTCCCTTCGACATCAGGGGAAAGCTTGGCCTCGCCGATGTCAAGGAAAACAGTTATCCGATGCTCACTTGCAAACTTCACAACCTCCTCAATAGTTTCCGGTGGATTCGAGGACATATGAATATGCTTGGTGCGAGCGAGGTACCCAAAATCGACCCTCTTTGCGAAGTTGGCACCGGGGTACTTCACTATGCGTTTGTCCTCACCGCGGATCATCACCACAGCCACCCCCGAATGCCTGTCCACCACTCGAATTCCATCCGTGTCAACCCCAATTTGTCGGAAATAATTCAGATGACTTTTTCCAATCTCATCACTACCGACTGCACCGATGAAGCCCGTTTTGAGATGAAAATTGGCAAGCCAGCTAATGGTGTTCCCTGCAGCGCCCCCGAGCCCGAAGAAGGCCTTCCCTGCATTCACCTTCTCGTGGAACTCAGGGAACTTATCGAGGAGCAGTGTAATATCATAGTTTAAGTTTCCAATTCCGATCACATCAAAATCCCTCGCCATGTCCTCCCCTCCGGAGGCCATACTGCGCCCCGGGTGGTTAATAACCTTACGGTGCCGACGGGGAAAGATTTAAATATCCATTTCTACCCATTAATGAGTAAGAGGTGAACAAAAATGATGCTCATCCTGGAGGAGTACTTCAAGAGTTATCCCGCAAGAAAAAAGGTTGCAGAATTCCTTTTTGAAAACGGTCTCAGCGTCAAGCATGGTAGGATTTACCTGAGGAATGTTGAGGTGCCAATAAGCGAACTGGCCCGTATCATAGGAGTCAACAGGAAGATAGTGTACCATACGATTGAATACATCGAGAGAACCCACCCCCTCAAGCTGATATTCGAACGCCTCAACCCGCTACCGAGTCTGATAAACGTGGCCCCCCTTATGGGGTGGGAAGCTCTAGAGGTGGAACTTGAAAAGGAGATGTACTTGGAGGGCTTCTCTGAAGTGCTCTCAATGCTCTATAAAAGGAACATACAAGTAATAGAGGTCTTCAGTAGAAACCTTCGCGAGGAGTCGACGAAACTCTACATAATAATCGATGGAACGCTTCCCGCGGAGGTCTTCGTCAAGGTCAAGGAGATCCAGGGTTTCAAGAAGCTGATCCTTCGGACACCGGAGAGAGACAAGGAGAAGTACGTGTGCAACTACTGTGAGGTCAGGTACTGTCCCAAGAGGATACTCCTGGAACGGATCGCGGCTAGCCAATCACCATGAAGTCCCTCTCATCCTGTGGTTCCTCCCACTCTACCTCCACCCGGGTTACCCTTGCAAAGGCAGGACCCTGGTGTGCCCATCCTATAAGGGCCTCAACGCGTTCCGGATCACCTTCAGCAACAGCTTCCACCGTGCCATCGGAAAGATTCCTGACCCATCCACTAACCCCCAGTTTTCTCGCCTCTCTCTGCATGCTCCACCGGAACCCAACGCCCTGAACCCTACCGTGTATCTTCAGGTGAGCCCTTACCCTTCTCATGTCCACCCCCGGGTAACATATAAAGGCACAAGGGATTTAAGTTTTCTCTCCCAGAATAGGGCGGGGATAGGGATGGATATGATACTCGTTTATACAACGTTCCCGGACATGGAGACCGCCCGTGAAATAGTCAGGAACCTAGTCAAAAAGAGAATCGTGGCGTGCGCAAACCTGAGGGAGCATGAAGCAATCTACACCGAAAACGGAAAGGTCAAGGAAACGAGGGAAGTTGGAGTCCTTTTAAAAACCGAGGTAAGTAGATGGAAGGAACTTAAAGGCGAGATTCAGAGGTTGCATCCATATGAAACACCACTGCTCTTAAGGATAGACGTTGACAGGGTAAATCGCGAGTACGCCGAATGGATGAAGAGGGTGCTCGGATGATAAGGAGGGTAAAACCCCAGATACGTGTAGCCGGCTTCGATGACGGGACGTTCTCCTTTTCCTCTAAACTGAACCGTGGGAAGACCGTGTTGATAGGTATCGTCATGAAGGGTTCGCAGGAGGTGGTGGGAGCTCTATCGCGCTGGATAACCGTTGACGGGGACGATGCAACGGACGCCATAATAGACGCGGTCTTAAGTTCCCGCTTTAAAGATCTCCGGGTTATCCTCCTCAAGGGCATAACCTACGCGGGCTTCAACGTCGTGGACATTGAAAGGCTCCACGAAGAGACCGAACTTCCAGTTATAGTTGTCGTCAGGAAGAGGCCTGACTTAAAGGCAATGGAGGAGGCCCTGAAAAGGCATTTCCACGATGCAGGTGAGAGAATCTCCATCCTCAGAAGAGCACCATCCCTGAATGAGGTCATCCCCGAAAAGCTCTATTTCCAAGCGTTGGGACTGGATCGGGAGAAAGCGGAGGAGGTAATCAGGGTGACTACGAAGACAGGTCTTACCCCTGAACCCCTCCGGCTGGCTCACATGGTGGCCAGCGCCGTCATGACCGGGGAGAGCACGAAAGAGTAGGTAGGTTTATAAGCCGGCTAGGAAATGGAAGAACGACCGATGATGGCAACAGGGTAGCTACTGAACCTTGATGTGGAGGCCGTTCCAGTCTGAGGTCACATACCTTGTCCACCCGCAGAAATGCAAAGAAATGTAGTGGGTTTCAGCCGCAGGGAACCAGAAGCACCGGAAAGTTTGAATCCCTTATAATCCTCTCAGCAGTGCTCCCAAGGAGGAGATCCGTTATAAAGCTCCTGCCCTTCTTACCGATAACCACCAGTGTCGAGCGCCTCACCGTTGCGGTTCCGATTATTGCTTGAGAGGCTGTACCGACCAGCACCTCGTATTTAAAAGGCCCTTTAATGCCCCTAATGGATTTCTCAAGGTTCTGTCTAGCGATCTGAATGTTATGCTCAAGCTCCTCGACCTTACCATAATCCACAGAGTGGACGAGGAGACCGTCTTCCACGAGTTCCTCGAATTGCTTGACGGCTGACAGTATTTTAACAGAGCATTTGGAGAAGTCCACGGCAACTAGGGGGCGCTTGAAAATCTCCGCACACTTGAAGGGCAGTTCAAATCTGTCCTCTCCTGTGGTATGATATTTAAGGATCAGGATAGGCTTTTTGGTAGCCCTTGCAAGGTTTGTAGCGGTGCTCCCAACAAAAGCCACGCGCCAGAGGCTCTCACCAAGGTTGGGAATCACGATGAGATCAACCTTTTCGCTCTCGGCCATTTCGGCGATCTCAACCGAAGGGATGCCCAGCCGCACTATGGGAGCCACGTCCAGTCCCTCATCCTCAAGCTCCCTGGCGATCTCTCCAAGTTTTTTACGGTATATCTCCTCCAGCTCAAAGGCCTCAAACTCCACCACCGTTATATCAACCACGTGAACAAGATACAGCTTTTTGGCACCCAGGGAAAATAGCTCCGGGATGCACTTCCTGAGGGCATGGAGTGAGACCTCTGAAAAATCCGTGGGGTAGAGGATCCTCTCGAACATCATCAACACCTTACCCTTAATCCGAGTCCAACCTATTTAGGGCTTCCGGGCAAAGTTTTAAGAACAGGGGGTGTGAGTAAGTGGCATGCAAAAGGTTGTCCTTAGGGCCGTTGACCTGTACAAGAACTACCGTATGGGGAGCGGGGTCATCGTCCCAGCCCTTAGGGGTGCGAATATTGAGGTTTATGAGGGAGACTTTGTGGCAATCATAGGGCCAAGTGGCAGCGGCAAGACGACCCTTCTCAACATGCTCGGGCTCCTTGACACACCGGATTCAGGGGAGGTCTATGTGGACGGCGTTCCTGTTGTAGGACTTAGCGATGACGAACTTTCCGAGATAAGGCTCCAGAAGATAGGCTTCGTCTTTCAGCAGTACAACCTCGTGCCCATCCTGACGGCCCTTGAGAACGTCGAGATTCCAATGATACTCGCAGGTGTTCCAAGAAAGAGACGCCTGGAGCGCGCTAGAAGCCTCCTTGAGATTGTTGGTATTTCCAACATGGCCGATCATAGGCCGACAGAACTGAGCGGTGGCCAGCAGCAGAAGGTTGCCATAGCAAGGGCCCTTGCCAACGAGCCAAGCATAATCCTCGCGGACGAGCCAACGGGAAACCTTGACACAAAAGCCTCCGAGGAGATAGTCCACCTCATGAAGAGACTCAACAGGGAGAATGGGACAACCCTCGTCGTAGTGACCCACGACCTCGAGGTCGCGAGGAAGACCGATAGGGTTTTGAGGATACGTGATGGAAAACTGTACGAGGTGGAGAAACTGTGAAAAGAGCCCTTCCCATGATTCTTGTCATGTTGATGCTCATCCCCCAGGTTTCCGGTGCCAATACGACGGAGCCAATCTACATGAGAACGTTCCAGGGTTACCTGGGCC
This sequence comes from Thermococcus sp., assembly GCA_027035445.1. The sequence continues at coordinate 5,218 of JALVUT010000131.1, read as the reverse complement.
TGGGTGAGTCCGTTATCGTGGGCAACTACACCCTGACCGTCGTTGACTTCCTCTACAACCCTCAGACGTGGCCACCGGTGGTGCTCTTCAGATTGAGGGACAACAGCAACTTCACCACGCTGACCTTTTCCCTCTCTGAAGGGCAGAGTTACACCTACGGGGACGTCAGGATTGATCTTGTCTACATTAAGAACCCCAGCTCCAGCAGTCCAAGGGCCCTCATCTCTATCTACTCCCGACCTGCGACCGTATTCTACGGGACGGCACACACTAACACAACCTTTATCTACGGGCCGGTCCAGCTCTCGGTCCTGGGCTTCATAAATGGAACAGTTTTCATGCGCTACTACCGTAACGGCACAATAGACTATGCCTACATGGGCAGGGGAGGTCACTACTGGCACGAAGCTGATATCGTAATCTACAACGTTACAAACTCAAGCGCCTACATGAAGGTACTATTCCCCAAGTACCTCCGCTACTCCATCGTCCGGGGCACGGTCGTGGTGATGAAGAACGTGAGCTTCTCTCCAGTCGAGGTTGGCGCTCCGTTCAGGCTCAACGTCACCGTGAAGAACATAGGCGACCAGCCAGCCAGGTACGTCCGGGTTTACCTGTACTCCCAGTCGACGGTTCAGGCCCAGGAGAACACTCAGAAGACCCTCCTGCCAACAGTTACCCTACCATCCTTTCAGGAAGAGATGCCCTTCGCCTCGTACCTCCAGGGACCGGTTCAGTACACCGGGTCGCTCTCTCCAGGCCAGGCCAGAACGTTGCACTTCAGACTCATAGCCTCAAAGGCCATTAAACCGGATGTTTATCCCCTCTTCATCCAAGTGGAATACAGCGATGAGAACGGGGTCGTTAAAACGGAGGAGGTTCAGATTGGCATCCCCGTCAACGATATCGAGCGGCCCAAAGTTACCATAGAAAACTTTACCATCATCCCAACCCCCGTCAGCCCATCAGCCAGATTCACAGTCTTTTTAAGGATCAAGAACACCGGGAACGCCCCCGCGTACCATGTACGCGTTGAGCTTCTTACAACAAAACCAACTGAAGGGCAACAGACATATTCCCTCTTCCCCACGGGACAGACTCAGAGTCAGGAGTCAAACATCTACCCAATAGGCCGCCAGAGTGTCCTGTACTTTGAGAGTCTTCCGGTCAACCAAACCGGGAATGGCAGTCTCCTCTTTGCGGTTAACGACATTTCCAACGGAATATACCCTCTCTACGCCGTTATAACGTACGAGGACAAAAATGGTGTGTCTTACAAGGAGCAGGCAACCTTCGGTGTCCAAGTGGAGGGTCTGCCAAGGCTCAAGGTTTACATTGGCAATATCTGGATGAGCGACGGGAGATACAACTTTGAGGTCGACGTGGCCAACGATGGAGAGGCACCCGCAAGGGGAGTCACAATCTCGGTAAGTTCTCCGGTTCTCAAGGTATTTCCCCTCGGGGAACACTACATTGGAAGCGTGGAGTCGATGGATTACGACAGTGCCAACTTTATGATCCTCAACTCAACCCTCAAGGCCGAGGGCTACCCTATAGAAGTCAAGGTCACCTACTTAACCGCAAACGGAAGCTTCACAAGCTTCAACAGAACGGTAATCCTGCAGATACCAACCGACATTCCCAACAGGGGCAGGTACAACTACTATTACGGGATAATAATCGCACTGGTTCTTCTGCTGATCTTTCTCTGGAGGTTAAAGCGTGGATAGGGAGACACTGAAGATAGCCCTCAGGAACCTTCACAGGCGGAAGGTCAGAACGTTCTTCACGATGCTCGGCATAATCATAGCCATAGCCTCAATAACCGCCCTCGTGGCCATAGCCGAGGGTTTTCAGCTCTCGATAGCGAGAACACTGCAGAGCACAAGCAACGTTGTGATAGTCCTTCCGGGCATGGGAGCTTCTATATGGACTATAGGGACCAGCACACTCAATCAGAGCGTCGTGGAAGAGATAACAAAGCTGAACCACGTTGAGGCGGTAAACCCCACCCTCGTCAAGTTCACGGTTATGGAGTACAGGGGATGGGAGGTTCCCGTCACCGTCATGGGCATCATACCCCGGGAGTCCCAGAAGTTCTACGCCCTGACCGGACCTCCACTTCAACGCGGCCAGTTCATGCCACAGGGTTCACGTTTCAAAGCTCTACTTGGCTACTCAATCGCCAACGGGCGAATCCAAAAGGAAAACGGTGGAACCCTCAACTGGCAGATACTACCTGGGCAGACCATAAAAATTTACGACTCCAACGGACGCCCCTGGGAGTTCAAGGTCTCGGGCAGCTTTCAGGAGAGCGGTCAGAGTTTCATAGGTGGATTCATAGACACGAGCGTCTTCGTGCCCCTTGGGACACTCCAGAGGATATACAACGAGCCAGGAAAGATAAGCTTCGTAGAGGTCTGGGTTGATGATGTCGCCTTTGTCAATCAGGTTAAGAACGAGATAGAGCGACTCCTCCCGACGGCCACGGTCATAACCGAGCGCCAGGGTATCGAGGTGGTCTTCCAGATAGAGACCATGCTCAACAACCTCCTCCTCGGGATAGGGAGCATAGCACTTTTCGTCGGTGCCCTCGGGGTAGTGAACACCCTGCTGACCTCGGTCATGGAAAGGACAAGGGAGATAGGAACCTACCGGGCCCTGGGTGCCAAGAAGAGGTTCATCCTTGAGATGATACTTCTTGAGGGCATGATGCTGACGGTAATAGGTGGCATCATTGGCTTTGCCTCAGGCATCGTGATGGCCGATGTGGTAGTTGAGATACTCCGTGCCAAGACCCCCGGCCTGCCAAGCCCAGTTGTCGATCTCAGGGTCGTGGCCATTGCCTTTGGGGTGACCCTCATTATAGGGCTCCTGGCAAGCGTTTACCCGGCTAGGAAGGCTGCGGGTCTGAGGCCCGCTGAAGCCATAAGACATATAGAGTGAAAAGGGTTATAATGTCCAGATTGAAGTTCCAACGGTGATGTCCATGGCCAAGAGGGTTCACCTTTTTGACTGGCACAGAGAAAACGCGAAGAAGGTCGAGGAATTCGCGGGCTGGGAGATGCCCATTTGGTACTCGGGTATAAAAGAAGAACATATGGCCGTTAGAAATGGTATCGGGATCTTCGACGTTTCTCATATGGGAGAGATACTCTTCCGCGGCAGGGATGCCCTGAAGTTCCTCCAGTACGTCACGACCAACGATGTAAGCAAACCCCCCGCGATAAGCGGAACATACACACTCGTTCTCAACGAGCGCGGTGCCGTTAAGGACGAGACGCTGGTCTTCAACATGGGGAACGACACCTATATGATGATCTGCGATAGCGACGCTTTCGAGAAGCTCTACGCCTGGTTTACCTCAATCAAGAGGGCAATAGAGCAGTATACAAAGCTTGACCTGGAGATTGAGCTTAAGACCTATGACTACGTAATGTTCTCAATACAGGGCCCGAAGGCCGGAGACCTTGCCAGAGAACTCTTCGGAATCGACATCAACGACCTCTGGTGGTTCCAGGCCAAGGAGGTTGAGCTCGACGGAATAAAGATGCTCCTCTCGAGGAGCGGTTACACCGGTGAGAACGGCTGGGAGATATACTTCGAAGACAAGAATCCCTACCACCCGGACGAGAGCAAGCACGGGGAGCCCGAGAAGGCCCTCCATGTGTGGGAGCGCATTCTTGAAGCCGGCGAGAAGTACGGTATAAAGCCCGCTGGACTCGGTGCTCGTGATACGCTCAGAATGGAAGCTGGCTACACCCTCTACGGCAACGAAACCAAGGAAAAGCAGCTCCTCAGCACCGATATCGATGAAGTTACCCCTCTCCAGGCCAACCTCGACTTCGCCCTCTTCTGGGACAAGGAGTTCATAGGAAAGGAGGCACTCCTCAAGCAGAGGGAGCGCGGTTTGCCGAGTAAGATGGTCCACTTCAAGATGGTCGACAGGGGAATTCCAAGGGAGGGCTACAAGGTCTACGCGAACGGCGAGCTCATAGGGGAGGTCACCAGCGGAACGCTTTCACCGCTCCTCGGCATAGGGATTGGGATTGCCTTCGTGAAGCCTGAGTATGCCAAACAGGGCGTGGAAATCGAAGTGGAAATCCGGGGCAAGCCCAAGAAGGCTCTCACCGTTGCACCGCCCTTCTACGACCCCACGAAGTATGGAGCCTTCAGGGAGGAGTGATCTTCCTCTTTTATTCCCCTTACATTTTGATCTTTTCTCTTAATCACCCCCAAAGGCTTAGAGGTAACGGGAGCATTACCCATGCTGTTCGATCCGAGACCGAAGAGAAGGATTGATGAGCTTTTTGACAGGAGGGAGGAGTTTGAAGCACTGTTATCAACTAGTGAGCCGCTGACACTCCTCCTTGGAATTAGACGGGTTGATAAGAGCTCTCTCCTGAGAGCCACACTCAACGAAATCGAGAACGGGAGGTACATAGACGCCAGGAAGATGTACTTCAATTCGGGGGACTAATAACCGCCGATTCCCTGAGGAGAGAACTTGGGAGGGCACCCAACTCCTTGGTGGGAGATTTCAAACGCACACTTCTTGAAGCCATGAAAAGTGTAGGGGTGTGAAAATCAGTGGACTTGAGCTTCGGTTCGAGAAGTCGGTTCAAATCTCCGATATCCTTGAGGCTCCCAACGGTCTTGGGGCTGTTGTAGGGATGGATGAAGCCCAGTACCTACGTTTTTACGGCTCCCGTGGGGAAAGGAGTTTCTTGCCCTTCTCGCGTACTCCTACGACAATCTGAAGAACCTAAGGTTCATCCTGACGGATTCCGAGGTTGGACTTCTCCACGACTTCCTTGGCCTTGAGGAGCACAGGAGCCCCCTCTACAGGAGAAGCTACGAGGAAGTGAGACTGATGCCTTTCTTAAGGGGGTTCTCCACCCAGTTCGTCACTCAAGGAGTCCTCGACGGAATCCCAGGCTGGCCGGTGGACTTCAGGAGGGCCTACCTCAGGATAAGGGAGCTGGAACCCAGCATTGAAAGTGTTCTAAAGAGAGCGAAGGGCTTTCTTCGTAGGGAACTTAAAGGACTTAAAAGAAGAAGCCCCGCTACATCCTGATGCTTGAGGGTATTGCAAAGGGCTACAATCGCTGGAAGCTCCTCAGGGAATACCTCGCCGTAAACAGTGTTCTAAAGGCAAGGCTCGCGACGCTCTTGGATAGCTTAGAAAAGATGAGCTGGAGTGTCAAGGAATCTGGGG
>JALVUT010000130.1 GCA_027035445.1 Thermococcus sp. | reverse complement strand
CGTATATCTTGGCGTAGTCGCCGACCACCGCGTTCTCCTTGAGGATAACGTTCTTTCCGACCACAACACCCTCGCCCAGTATTGAGTCCTTCAGCTCTGCGCGCTCCTTGATGATGTCGTTGCCTATAAGGATGGCGCGTTTAAGGTACGCTCTATCACCTACCACTGTGTTCGGCCCTATGTAGGTGTACGCTTTGATCTTTACACCGTGCCCTATCTTAGCCCCTTCGTCTATATACACTGGGCCCTGTATCTCAACATCTTCGGGGACTTCAGCGGTCTCTTTTATGGTGTAGTAGCCGTTCTCCTTTGAGATCCTGTCGAGGGCGACCTGGTGGGCGTAGAAAAGATCTTCCGGCGTTCCAAGGTCAATCCAGTAGTTCTCCCTTGGCATCTTGTGGGCGTAGACCTCCCCCGCAGCCACAAACTTTGGAAGAACCTCGCGCTCGAAGTAGACCTCCCGGTTCTTGGGTATGTCCTCGAGCACCTTCCGGTTAAGGACGTAGATACCGGCGTCAACCAGGTTGGTCTTGGGTCTCCTCGGTTTCTCCTCGAAGTGGGTCACCCTGCTCTCCTCGTCGGTCTCGATGACACCGTAGCTCTCGGGGTCGTAGACCTTCGTTACAGCCACCGTGATGAGGGCACCACTCTCCTTGTGCGCCGCTATCAGCTCTCCGAAATTGAAGTCAGTGAAAACATCACCGTAGATAACCAGGAAGTCGTCTTCAACGTAATCCTCCACGTTCTTAATCGCCCCTCCCGTCTCCAGTGGCATGGGGTCGTTAACGAACTTTATTGACTTCGGGTAGTCACCCATCTTTTCATCGATGAACTCCCTTATCTCCCCTCTCATGTAGTGGACGGAAAGTATGACCTCGTCGATCTCTGGCACCCGCTCAATGCTTTCCAGCAGGTACTGAAGGTTGGGTTTTCCGAGAACTGGAATCATCGGTTTGGGCCTGGTCGAGGAAAGTGGCCTGAGTCTGGTTCCAAATCCACCGGCAAGAATGACTGCTTTCATAGTATCACCAATCACTACTTCGTGGGTGGACTTATATATTTTACGGCCATTAAATATGGCCCCGCTTGAGGGAGAAGCTCTTCTTGGTAATCTTATAAATCGTTCCCGTCTTTTGGACGCAGGATCCCGGACAGATACTCTTGAGGGGACAGGTTTCACATGCACTGCCCCCTTTCTCAATCCTCTCAACGTACCCCATACTCTCCAGTATCTTTATAACTCCCTCAACCTCATCACGGCTCATCCCCAGCTTCTTCGCGATTTCTGCGGGGTTTCTCTCTCCCGCCGTTATGAGGTCAAGCACCCTCTCGAGTTTTCCCATCGCTAAGCCTCCTTTTCAAAGGCCCAGGAAAAGGCCGGCGTGCCATATCAAAATCCCCACCACCGAGGCAACGGTTATCATGTAAGCGGTGGCGAAAGCAGCCCATTTCCAGTTGCTCTCTGATTTGATAACCCCGATCGTGGCTATACACGGTATATACAGGGTAGTGACGACCATAAGAACATACGCTTGGAGTGGCGTCATTGCATTTCGTATGGCCTCCTCACTACCGTAGAGTACACCGTAGGTTGAGATAACGTTCTCCTTTGCGATTATACCGAAGAGCAGGCTCACAGCGGCCTTCCAGCCCAAGCCCATTGGTCTCATGTAGGGCCCAAAGAGATGGCCCAGTTTCTCGGCGTAGCTGTTGCCCGTACCTATCGGAACCGGGTAGTTGCTCAGGTACCAGATAAGGATTGCACCCAGGAAGATAACCGTCCCGGCCTTCCGGATGAATTCCTTACTCCTATCCCAGGAGTGCAGAAGCAAACTTTTCCAGCTTGGCACCAAGTATTCTGGAAGTTCTATTACGAAAGGTCTGCTCTCTCCTGAAACAAAATGACTTACAAGCCATGCTGAGGCCAGTGCAACTGCAAAAGCCAGCAGGTAAACGCTAACAGCAACCAGAGCATGGCTCGAGCTGAAGAAAGCCCCTGAGATGAAGCTTATAACGGCCAGTCTCGCAGAACAGGGGATGAAGGGGTTTATAAACATGGTCACGAGCCTGTCCTTCTCGTCATCAAGTGTCCTCGTTGACATAACTGCCGGCACGTTGCAGCCAAGACCCAAGATGAGAGGTATTATTGACTTCCCGGGTAATCCAAACTTTCTTAGAACCCCCTCTAATAGAACGGCTATCCTGGCCATGTACCCCAAGTCCTCAAGGAAGGAGAGTGCCAGGAAAAGCAGGAAAACAAGGGGGAAGAAGCTTAGAACCAGGCCAACTCCGCCGATGATCCCGTTAATGAGTAGCCCTCGGAGGGCTTCGTTACCGATTTGTGGTGCCAACCACTCACCAAAACGCGTGAAGGCATCACTCAGGAGGTTCTGTGCAGGTAAACCAAAAACAAAGGTGAACTTAAAAAGCACATAGAAAACAAATGCCATCGCGATAAAACCATAAACCGGATGAACCAGGATCTTATCAAGTCGGTCGGTAAAGGTATCCGCCTTCATCCGCCCGTAGTCCATGAACTCATGGGTGAGCCTGTCCACAAACTCGTACTTCTGGCCTGCGATTATGAGATCCATTGCCCTACCGTAGCGCTTTTCGACTTCTTTGATGTGGGTTATGATCTCCTTCAGTTTCTTCTCTCCCAAATATCTCACAACGAACTTCATTACCTCTTCATCACGCTGAAGGAGCTTTATTGCCAGCCAGCGGAGCGGATATATGGTCGAAAGTTTCGTTCCTTCGAGGCATTTTGAAATGTGCTCAATTTCCCTCTCAACAGCCGGATCATAGTGGGAAGGTATGGGACTCTCCTCCACCCTTCCGTGGGCAACTTCCAACAGTTTTTCCTTCAGTTCCTCCAGACCAATCCCTTCCTTTGCGTTGAGTGGAACAACAGGAACGCCGAGGATCTTGGACATCTTTTCGGAATCTATCTTTATCCCTCTCTTCTTGGCTAAATCAATCTTGTTAAGGGCTATTACTATGTTCTTGAGCCCCATCTCAAATATCTCCATTGTTAGGTAGAGGTTTCGCAGAATCGCGGTAGCATCAACAACGTCCACTACAACATCATGTTCCCCATTGAGGAGAAATTTCCTCGCCACGAGTTCATCAATAGAATGGGCCGTTAGCGAATAGGTTCCGGGCAGATCCACGACCAAGAACTTCTGACCTCCGTACTCAAAGACGCCCTCCTTTTTCTCAACGGTAACACCGGGCCAGTTACCAACGTGCTGCCGCATTCCAGTCAGGGCGTTGAAAATAGTCGTTTTACCCACGTTAGGGTTTCCAGCCAGGGCAACAACTTTCGTGGCCATGGTGTCACCTCACAGTTTCCTCACGGAGATCCTTGCTGCCATTCCCTTTCCAATGGCGAGTCTTGTTCCGCCAACTTCTACTATAATTGGGCCCCTTGAATAGCGTCCTATGACTTGTATTATCGCACTGGGAGCCAACCCCATGGCATAAAGTCTGCTTCTAAAGCTGGGACCACCATGAAGGTTAACCACCACACCTCTTTCGCCTGGAGCCAGTGAGCTTAATGGGACAATCATGTTCATCACCGTTAGGCTTCCCTAACTAGCTTTACGTTTAATCGAGAACCTTAAAAAGCTTTTGTTAGCCTAACAAAACGCCAAGGTTCGAACCAGGAAATTTAAGGGTGCTATTTTCCACCATAAACCTAGACAAAGTATTTAAGGAATTGACTAACTACTATAATGTTTTATGATCCGGAGGTGTACATCCATGGAAGATGCTACCGATCGTGGTCCAGAGGTGAAAACATCACTGGGTGTTGAGGAGAACCTGGAGGGTCTACTCGCGTACGTGGCCTGGTGGCTGACCGGGATAATACTTCTCCTCCTTGAGAGGGAAAGCGATTTCGTCAGGTTCCATGCCATGCAGTCAACAATAACCTTCTTGGGCATTACCGTGCTTGCATGGATACTGGCAGTTATACCCTTTATTGGATTGTTACTGTCACACCTCCTGTGGCTCCTGGGGGTTATCCTCTGGATAGTCGGCATGGTAAAGGCATACCAGGGAGAAAGATACAAGTTCCCCTTCATTGGAGACCTGGCGGAGCAATGGCTTGGAAAGGTCAACATCTAAGGTCAACCTTTTAAGACCCTCCCTTTACTTTCTCCCTATGCTTGAGCAGGCAATTCCCGCCCTCAGGAAGTTCTCAGTTGAGCACGGCCCGCCCAAAAGAGTTTTGTGAACTTCCTCACCCAGTCGAGCCCCTCCTTCCAGCTCCAGCATTTGAACAGAACACTCTCCATGTCAAGTGGTTTTGCTATCAACCTCAAATAAAGGCATACAGAATGTACTAGCACGCGAGGAGGGGGAAAGGGCTACGTGAATGTTGGAGTTTCAAGCTCTGAGATAACGTGCTGGGACCGCAGCGATGAAACGCTCGAAGAGGTTAAAGCTGTCGTTGAAAGGTTTAAATGATGGTCTCAGATTATCCAACGGTGAGAACCATGAAGGTAACTCGGACTCCAAACCTCTGTGCGATAACCCACATTGGGGCTAGGAAAAACAATGAGGACAACTTTACGGTTTTAAAGCTCTCAGATGCCTACTATATAGCTGTCGCAGACGGAATGGGCGGACATGCCGCCGGGGAGGTTGCCTCGAAAGTAGCCATTGAAACCGCCGCAGGGTTCGTTCTGAAGAACTACAGGACAGGAATGGACTGGCTCGACCTGAAGTTTCTCCTGAAACTTTCCCACGAGTTTGCCCACTCGAAAGTGATTGAGAGTGCAACCGGTGAAAGAAGAGACATGGGAACGACGCTGGTTTCAGTAATAGTAAGGGGCAACGAGGTCCTTACAGCCAACACCGGTGACAGCAGAGCCGCCCTGATAAGGGGAGGCAAAACCATCGCCAGAACAATCGACCACTCCCTCGTTCAGAGACTCATAGAGGAGGGCCAGATAACGGAGGAGGAAGCCTTTGGGCATCCAGCATCGAACTACATACTTCACGCCATCGGCGGAAGGAAGCCCCTCCGCGTCGACCTGTACCGCTGGATGGCAAAGCCGGGCGACGTTCTCCTAATGGACACGGACGGCCTCCACGACTACGTTCGCTGGGAGGAGATAGAGGAACTCTCCAAGGGTGGAAGCGCCCGCGAGATAGCCTTTGCCCTTCTCGAAAGGGCTCTCAAGGTGACGAGGGACAACGTCACGATAGCGGTCTGGAAGTGGTAGAATGGAACTGCCACTTGGCAAGCTCAGGAACGAAGTTTTGCGAGAGACCGTCTTCCAGAACCTCGGCGTTGAGGACGCCGCGGTAGTCTACGGGCCGAGGGAGGGCTTCGATTCGGCCGTTCTTGAATACGACCCTGGCCACTACCTCATCGCCGCCACAGATCCGATCCTGGGTGTCCCCCGCGAGACCTTTGGCTTCTTCACCTACCACTTTGTATCGAGCGACGTTGCGATCTTCGGAGCAAGGCCGAGGTGGCTGGTGGTCGACCTGCTCTTTCCACCCAGAACTTCCAAAGAGTTCCTAAGGGGCATAATGAAGGATCTAAACGACCAATGCAGGTTCTACGGAAGCACGATAATCGGCGGCCACACCGGCGTTTACCCGAGCGTTTCAGAGCCGACCGCGACGACGACTGCCATGGGACTGGTGAAGAAGGAAGAGCTCAAGCTTCCGCTCGCGAAGCCGGGTGACAAAATCGTAGTCACCGCCAAGGTGGGCCTCGAGTTCGCGGTTTCGGCGGCGTACTTCAAGGGGGATGAGCTCTCAAAAATCCTCTCAGAGAAGGAACTCATGCGCCTCAAGCGCTCCTTCTACTTTGAAACGGCGGTTCTGGATGCCCTAACGGCCAGACCCTTCGTTAGGAGAATGCACGATGCAACTGAAGGTGGTTTAACAGCTTTGCACGAGATAGCCGACAGCTCCGGTGTGGGCTTCAGGGTTTACGCTGAAAAACTGGACATAGACCCACTCGTGAAAAAGGTCCTCGACTTCTATGAACCGGAGCTGTGGAACGTCTCCTCAAGCGGAACGCTGATAGCGATAACTCCTCCAGAAAAATCTAATGAGCTAATTACAGAATTAATTAAAAATGGAATTCTGGCGTTCGAGGTTGGGAGTTCACGGAGGGGAAGGAGAGAATCCTGGTCGAAAACGGGGAGGAGAGGCCGTTTCCGGAGTTCAAGAGCGACCCGTACGTGGGGCTTTACGAGGATTGACTGAGAATGTCCCCCAAGTCCCAAATGAGGTATCCTTTTGCCCTCAGGTCTTCTTTTTCCTCGACCTTCCTTGCGATAAGTCCGAGTTTAAAGGTTCCGCTGAACCTCACGAGGTTGGATTTTTGCTCAAGGAAGCACAAAACCCTCTCCACGTCCTTTTTGCCTAAGTCCTTCCACTTGACCTCAATTAGATATGCAGCCCCCTCGTTTATCGCCACGAGGTCTATTTCCTCGCCCTTATACCACCATCTTCCTATTTTTTCAAAATCAATAGGCCTTTTCAGGACTAAGAACTCTCTCGCAAGTTCCTCAAAGCGTGCCGAGAGGACCTTATAGAGATCATCCAGCTTAGCAGTCCCAAAGGATATCCCGTCGAGCTGGGGATAGGTGAGCGTAAACCACGTGAGCAGAGAGGGATTGGCTATGTTGTAGAGGGTCGCCTTCCTGCTCCCCAGGATAGGGATTTCCTTCCTAACCAGCCTGAGTCGCATGAGGGTCTCTACATAGGGGTAGACGCCTCTCGCAGGGAGGCCTACGAAGTTGGCGATCTCATCAAGGCGCCTATTTCCACTCGCCATTGCCCTGAGGATGGAAAAGTACGTTTTCAGCTCCCTAAGTTCCTCGGTGAGGATGACATAGGGTTCGTCATAGAAAAAGCCGTAGTCGCTCAGGAACTCCTCCTTTAAAAAGGCTTCGACGCTTTCGTAGCGCGAGGCGAGCCTCAGATAGGGTGGAATCCCGCCGACGAGCATGTATGCCTTAATTCCGTACTCAGGGTCTTTAAAGAACTTTAGGGAGTTGATGTAGTCGAGGGGCTTTAAATGGATGCTCCTCGTCCTCCTGCCGTAGAGCGGTGAGGCGTGGCTTAGAACATCGTCCCACATCATCCCGAGAAGGGAGCCGGAGATAACGAGCATGATGTTTTTCTCGCTTAGAATCCCATCCCAGACCCTCTGGAGGTCGCTGACTATCTTCCTGTCTGACTTTATCGCGTAGGTGAACTCGTCGAGGACTACGAGCGAATCATCAACCCTCTCTGCGAGGTAAGTGAAAAGGTCGAGCCAGTTATCCGTTTCGAGCTTTAGAACGAGACCATCGCCCAGAAAGTCTGAGATGGCCTTCTTGAACTCGGCCATCTGGAGGGTTTTGACTGCCTCGGGAAAGGTGAAGAAGAAAGTCCTCTTTCCCTTCGAGAACTCCCGCAAGAGCCTCGTCTTCCCGACCCTCCTCCTGCCGTAGAGCACCACAAAAGAGGGTCTGCTTTCCCATTCCCGCGCGAGTATCTCCATCTCCCTCTCGCGGTCTATGAACTTCAATCTAATCACCATTATATCTAAGCGCGATTATATATAAATACGTTTCGATCGTTTGAGGAAGCGGGGAACGCTTGGGCAACGTTTACAGGAGCTACAGAGAATAAGCCCTTATCATTCACAGCAGGGTACACACGGGCCCGCTAAATAATTAAAACGGCATATAAAAGCAAGAGTCAGTGGGTTGGGACGCTCTTACACGTACCAGCCTTGTGGACATCCCTTTGACTTTCCCTTGGCCTTTGGCGTTACTGGCTTCACAGGCATCACCCCGTGAATATTTTCTTTGGAGGTTTATATTATCTGCGGTCTCTCTTATGTGTGTTTCTTGTGCGGGAACCCCTTGATCTTTTTCTCAGCTTTGTATATGAGCTGCAAGAGGTCTCTAAAGTCCTTGATCCCGTATTTTTCAGGGTTTTTGAGCGCGTCTGCCACGAGATCCCTTGTTTCCCTTATCTGCACCTCGCTCGGCGCGAGTTCTGCAAGAGCGTGATCTATAGTATATCCCTTAATCTTTGCAGTTGCGTGGTATCCATGGAGGAATAGTGCGTTTTTCATGAATTTTATTGCTGCCTCTGCTGCTGCACTCCCATCGCTGTACTTGTCCAAGGATCTCGCTATTTTGAGTTCTGCTTGACCCACATCCCCCTCTTCCAGTATCTTCTTTCTGTAATCTTCCATGATTTTGATAATGATATTCACAGCTTTCTTGAATTCCTCTGGGTTCGTGATGTTATTTTTCTTTAATTGACGCAGCGTGCGGAGAGAGCGCCTCGGGATGGAGATCTGGTATCTCCTTCGGGTGCTTGTATGTCGGAAGCACTATGATCTCATCTCCATTCCGTATGATTGGGAGGCCCGTCTCGGGATGCTTTTCCACTTTGCTCATGTCCACGTCGTCTATTGTGAATTTCTCCTTCTTCTGCGTGACTGGCTTCTGCTCGCTCTTTGCTGCGGGTCTTCACGTGGATAACGGGTTCTCCCCCAGAATCTCCTTCAGGTGCTCTCCACGCAGTATCCTCTGAACTTCCTGCTCCAGCTCTTCCATTCTCTTCTCATCTAGGAACATATCCACTCCGCTCTTCCTGCCCTTCTCGAACATCACTCGCGAGTGCAGGCCCAGAAGTTCCGCCAGCACCCTCTGCGCCATATGTATCTTCTCTATCTCTTCTTTCGTTAGATAGTTGGGAATGTACTGGTGTGGAGTCGGACCTTTACCCTCCGCAGCCGCTTTTAGCATCTCTGGTCCATACCACACAGTATCGGGCTCTTCATAGCTCGCCATCTTGTACTTTTTGCGGGATATCTCCCTCGTCCACCTGTGCATCATCTTCCCGACTGCCTTCGCCGCCTCCAGCGCCACGGGAAAGAGCTTCTTGTAGTCCTCTATCGCTTCAGGAGGGAAGTATTGTGGTCGCACCTTCATGTATTCTTCTGCACCCTCTAGCGCCTTTTTCAGATCCACTTCATCTAATTTTCCATATATTAGGCGATCCCAGTGTGGTTTTTTCTTGAATGTGTGCTCAAGCGAAGATGTTATTGCGGCCTGGGTTGTGACCTTGTCCGTACCGTACTTCTTTGCAAGGAGCGTCCCCATCATCACCCTCAGCGCGGCTACCTTTCACCTCTCCTCATGGTCCTCTGCGCTGTAGGGATCTGGCCAGTATACCCTCTCCCACAGTTCCCTGTCCCTTTTGGCGTCCTCGCGCAAGGGAGGCATTACCAGCCGTGCCAGTCTGGACAACAGTATTCAAGCACCCCTGCCGCGCGCGCTAGATCTTCTTGTCCCTTCTGCACCATACTCATCAGGGAACGGCACCATTCTTCTCCACCTCTACTACTTCTAACTACGCTCCAGTGGTATAAAAATGAAAGGGTGCAGAAAGGGATAAATAGAGTGGGGTTTAATCAAGTATCATGAGCATTGAAGTCATCAAAGCAACTATTAAGAAAGTTTCCAAGAAGCTTGGGCTTAAGGTGGATGAGATAATCCTCTTTGGCTCGAGGGCTCGTGGCGACTTCAGGGAGGACAGCGATTGGGACGTTTTGGTGGTTCTCTCGGAGCCTGTGTCAAGGAAAACCGAGCTTGAAGCGTACAAACTCATCCACAGGGAGCTTCTCTTCAAAGGAGTAAAGGCGGATATCCTCTTCATCTCGAAGGATGAACTTGAGAGGGTGAAGGAAGACAGGGGGTTCATCTACCACTATGCGCTGAAGGAGGGTGTCAGAGTTTGAGCTTCAGGGAGTGGTTGAGTAAAGCCAAGAAAGACTTAGCGCTGGCAAAACACAGTTTGGAACTCGGGTATTATGACTTTGCCTCATTCCACGCCCAGCAGTGTGCAGAGAAAGCGTTGAAGGCGTTTTTAGTTGCCAGAGGAAGGCCTATTAAGCAAACCCATGACATTGGGGAACTCATAATCCTATGTTCCGATGTTGATTCCGACTTCACGAGACTGTTCAATGAAGACGTTGATCTCCTAACCGCCTACGCTGTGGAGGCCAGGTATCCAACACTTCACGAGCCGGACAAGGAGGAAGCGGAGAACGCAATAAAACTCGCAGAGATTACCCTCAAGTTTGTAAAAAGAAAGCTCACTCCACCCTGAACCTCAGCAGGGCCGCCAAACCGCCCAAAGCCTTGAGCTTGTCCCCCCCCTCGTGCTCCGAGCTGACAACGACGATCTCGCCACGTGAGTATCGGACAGCGTTCATCAGCTCCTCTATGTTCTCCCTATGTTCTCCCTTCAGGAGTTCGTCCAAGACGAGGAGAGTCTTAACAGCACCGTAGTTAATCGCCTCCTCCACCTCCTTGAGACCGTATGCTGCTAAACCGTTGTTCCTCGCGATGTTCTCAAGCACCTTCTCAACGAGCTGCACTTCCCTGGCAACGCGGTTCTCGTGGTAGACCTTCTCAACAGTTCCACGCTTTATGACCTCGTAGATGCCCGTCCTCCCGGTCACACTCGTGTCCTCTATGGCAACTCTCTTCGCCAGCTCTGGGTAGTTATCTTGCAGGAACTTACGGAAGTCCTCCTTTATGAAGCCGGGACCGGCAACAATGGCCTTTTCCACCTTCTCGCGGTTCATTATCTCCTCCATGGTCTTCGCAACATCGTGGAAGAACCTCCTCTCCTCGCTCTCCCTGTCCGTGTTGTAGCGCTTCCCGCCGAGGTTGTGCCTTATGCTGTTGAGTATCTCGACGCCGTACTCCCTCACGAGCGCCATGTCGGCCTCGCCGTCGTCGATAACGACTATCATTACCCTCGCCCTCTTGGAGGCCTCAACCGCCTCCTTCAGCCTCTCTATGTGGTACTCCTTCCAGAGGGGCTTCTGGATGGTGACGACGGTTCCTTCCTCGATCGTTATCGTGTGATATTTTCCCAAGGGGGCATCCTCGCGTGAGGAGTACACTATCGGCCCGGTGACGCGTACCTGATTGGCGAACTTGTGAAAACTGATCTTCTCGGCCCTTATACCGAGGAAAACCGGTATCACCTCAACTTTCTCCGCCCTCAGGGAGTCTGCCCTCTGACTCTGTTTGCGGAGGGTCCTGGCATAGATGACGTCGCCTTCCTCGATTACGTGGTAGAGGTGCCAGAGGTCGTCGAGCGTCTCGGCCTTGACCTTCACCTTGCCCTCCTTGGCGTTCCGGTGGATTATCTGCATGGTCTCACCTCAGAGGTCTTTGTAAACGTTCTCTCTGCGGCTTATCCTAACCACGTAAACGACCTTAGCGGATTCGTCAACGCTGTAAATGACCCTATAATCTCCAACCCGGATTCGGTAGAAAGGGTGACCCTTTAGTTTTTTGTATTGCATTGACCAAGGATTCTCTCTAAGTTTGAGTAGGGATTCCTTTATCCTCGCCCTGTCTTTAGGGGAGAGGTTTCCCAAAAATTTCAGGCTTTTCTGAGATAGCACTACTTCATAGCTCATCGAGAATCTCCTCTAGGCGAACCCCACTCCTCTTGGTCTCTTCCAGCTCATCTAAAAGCTCATGCAGTTCCTCCTCGTCCATCTCAAAGTAACCAGCGAAGTTATCAATCTTGGAGTTCAGTATCCTGAGTTCTTCCCGAATTTCCTTCAGTTCCTGAAGAATAACCTGTTCGACGTTCTCCATGACACTCCCCACCGTTCTTTTATACAAACAGCTCATAAAATTTTTGGAGCTGGTTTCTTCTCACTTTCTAAAGTGAAAATAGGAGTCAGATCAGCTCCCTCTCCGTCTTGGTGAGCCTTCTCGCGCCATTCTCCGTGATGACGATCGTGTCTTCTATGCGGACTCCTCCGAACTTGGGGATGTAGATGCCCGGCTCGACCGTTATCACCATGCCAGGCTTGAGCACTGTCTCGTCCTGCTGGCTCACGCGCGGCCACTCGTGTATCTGAAGGCCGACGCCGTGTCCCGTCGAGTGAATGAAGTAGTCGCCGTAGCTGTACTCCGCTATGACGCCCCTGACGATGCTGTCGAGTTCTTTGGCCGTAATCCCAGGCCTTGCCGCTTCAACACCTTTCCTCTGGGCCTCGAGAACTATCTCATAGATTTCCCTCTGCTTCTCATTGGGGGAGCCAACAACGATGGTGCGCGTCATATCCGAGTGGTAGTGCTGGTAGAGGGCGCCCTCATCGATGACCACCAACTCACCCTTCTCTATCCTCTTGTCGCTAGCTACCCCATGGGGGAGAGCCGAACGGGGGCCGCTCGCTATTATCGTGTCGAAGGCGACCTTTTCAGCACCGTTCATCTTCATCACGTACTCCATCCTGGCCGCAATTTCCCTTTCGCGCTTGCCTGCACTGATCTCCTCAATGGCCACCATCATGGCCGTGTCTGCTATCCTGCAGGCGGCCTCGATCACGGCGATCTCTTCCTGCGTCTTGACGACGCGGAGGTCCCGTATTGCATCGTCGATCACCCTGAACTCCTCAACACCGGCCTTTTCACGGAGGCTCTGGGTCAGGGAGAAGGAGATCCCTCCCTCCACTCCAAGCCTGCGGAGTTTGAAAGAGGAAAACCTCTCGTAGAGCTCCTTGCCGCTCTTGAACTTCTCCACAGGAACCTTTGAGTTCTCCGTGGCCTCCTCATACTCAAGTTCAGGCACCATAAAGAGCGACTCATCCGGGGTTATTACCAAGTAGCCGCCAAGAACCGGCGACGAGCCTGTGAAGTAGTACAGGTCTGGGGAGGAAACTATCAGGGCTCCATCAAGCCCGTTCTGAGAGAGGAATTCCCGGAGATGCTTTATCCTCATTGACACCACCGATGGGCATTGACCTTCCCGAATAAAACCCTTTCGGAAATCCATATAAACCTCCAAGGAGACCCCGGCACATGGTGGTCTACCTTCTTGACTTTGACG
>JALVUT010000129.1 GCA_027035445.1 Thermococcus sp. | reverse complement strand
GAACCCTTTCAAGGGCGATGTACGCGATCCCGAGCCCTCCGGTGTAGATGGCGATTCTTCCCATCCTCTCATACATTGCACTCACCCCGTACCGTCCTCCTGAGAATACGGTAGAACTCGACAAATTCTCTCCTGTTGATGTCCCCCCTTCCGTATCTTGCACGCTCGAAGATCTCCGTCAGCTTTTCCATACCCTCTCCCGTATACAGCTCGTGTTCCAGTACTGAGACGAGTTCACGTGGTGTTTTTTCAGCCGTTTTCAACCCCAGAGAGTTCAGCCATCTGAGGAAGCAGGCCTCATAAAGCTCCGCTACACTGTGTTGGTACCTCTCCACTACCCTCACCCTTGCCCGTCCGATTTTTTTCCCGCAGACGGCTTCTATTCCATGTTCCCCGGCCTTCAGGTGAATCCCGAACCTCCTCCCCCTCCCAATGATCTCCCCGTCCACGTAAACCTCGGACTCACATCCCACCTCAAACTCGACTGTCTCTTCCTCCCTGAACAGTGGTATGCCGTCGGGGAAGACTATAGCAACTCCCCCTTCAGGTTCCCTCTCACCCCTCTTCTGTCTGTGCAACATGACTAGGGTCAGGGCTATGAGGAGGGGGATAACAATGTACCACCACTCGTTTCCGCTCCCGCTCGTTCTTAACGTTATCCTTTTACTTGTTGGAAGGTAGTAGCCGGCTCCCGCAAACCGTACCGTGAGGGTGATGTTTTTTTCATGGCCTTTCAGAGGGATGATGAAGAGGGCCACCCCCTGAGAATCGGTTATTGCGCTGAGGTTCATGCCTTCACTCTCTGCGGTCAACGTGACTCCGGTGACCCTCCTCCCTAGGCCATCTACCAACGCTATGGGGATTCCCATAACCTTCTCACTGCGAACGATTCCCTTCAGCACCTTTATCTCCGTTGGGGAGAACACGGTGAAGTTCAAACTTGCCAGGAGGCTCCTCTCCCAGTACACATCAATCGTTTGGATGCCCACTTCGTCAAGTGGCCCTGTATCCAGTTTAAACGCTCCATCCATGACCGTTACCTTGGTGCTTTTTCCAAAGGATGACAGAACCTTTAGTATCCCGCTCTTCATACCCGCCACATCTCCTTCGATCTCTAGGTTTTCGCCAAGCAGAGCCTTTTTAACGGGTTTAAACCCCACTTTAACCGCGGTGATGGTAGACTCGGCTAGGGCTGCCTGGTATTCCTCGTTGCCTCCGTATCTAACGGTAAGGATGTGCGTTCCCGGTTCCTTTAAGGTGATATTAATCTCAAACCCACCTTTTATAGCGGTGGTGCTTCCGAAGAGCCTCCCGTCAAGGTAGTAAGTGAGGTTCCCTGTTATTGGCTCCCCGTTTCCACTGTACAGCAAACCCCTGATGGTGGCTGTGCCGGTGTTGAATACCTCCATCCTCGGGATAGAAATCCGGGAAGTGCCCCGTACGTAGACCGTGAGGGGCATGACCTCTTTCAGGATTGGCGATCCCATTGGCGGAACGTAGTGAACACTAACCGTCATGTATCCCGGTGAGACTGTCGCAGGTATCTCACATTTTAGGACGAACAACCCATTTCTGACCCCGGTCACCCCTATAACGTGGAGCCTACCTCCGTAGATTGCGGTGGCATAGATTTCACCTCCACCGGTGGACGTTGAGCCGTTCAGGGATAGTACCCTTCCAGCATCCACCCTGTCCCATCCAGGCAGAACTGTCACATCAGGTGACGTCACTACCCTTAGGGGCAAGAACATTGTGTAGGTACCGTTCATCGCGGACGCCCTCACGCTGAATAGGTACCACCCTGGTATCGCGTTTCTTGGAATGTCGAGTATTAGTATGGAGTCAAAAGAGCCGGCGCCGGCTGGTGGCACCAGCCTCCAAGGGAAGGTCAGTTCTGTGTTTTTAAACGGGCTGTTTAGGGTCAGGTTTGTCTCTCCGATTCCTTTCACGTGCAACATTAAACCCGCCGCATCGCCGGGTCTCATCTCCAGGGGGGCTTCTTCTGTCCTTAGCTGTGGGCTCCCGGGAACTTCCACCCAGGCTATCCTCCACTCCTTCAGGAGGGTGCCGTTTACCTCCCTCGATCCGCCAACTATGATTGGGTACCTTCCTGGAGATGTGACCCTCCCTATAGAGATTGTGTGTTCTCCCGGTCCCAGGGACGTCCGGAGCCTCCCGATCGGGCTTTTAACTGTTATGGCAATGCTCTCATTTACGTCAATGTTTTCCACCGTTAGGTTCAGCTTAACCGTTGTATTCGGATTTAAGCTCTGGTTTTGGGGGGCTACCATCAGTTCAAAGGGCCTGAAAACGTTGGGATCCTCTGGGGAAAGGGGATCAAAAATAAGCCAGCCTGCACTGTTAAAGTATACCTCCGCCCAGAACCACCGGTTCCCTTCGGTAACGGTCTGTTTGAAGGGGAGTGCCATTATCTTGAATCCCTCCACAAGCCTTGCGGGGAGCCCAACTTCCCTTGCAAGAACCACGAAGGCAGCTGCGAACTCCAGTGACCCTCCGCGGTGGGTTTCAAAGAGAAAGTCCTCAACGGACATATTGTTTTTAGCGTACCCGCGGGTATACCTGTAATTATGCCGGAGGTAGAGGGCAATGGCCTCTGCCCGTTCGTAATCGCTCATGAGACCGGCCGTTATGTTCTCGGCGAGTTCCCTCAACCGCTTGTCGGGCGGGGACTGGAGGTAGCCGGTGATCTTGGGCGAGGTTAGGTTTAGAAGGATATAGGGATCAAACGTGTATTCGACGCTATTAAAGGAATAGGAGCTTACACTACCGTTTACCGAGAAAATCCCCGAGTCGGGATACCATGTGGACGGGACGCTGATGTTAAAAGAGTTGGGGGCGGTGTAGAGGTTGCCGCTCAGGGCCGGGAACAGGGTGATATGTATCCTGTCTTCCCAGGTGTGGTGGGGAACCGTCGGGATAAAGGGTCGTGCACGTGATCCTTTCTCCTTTGAAAAGTTTCCAGGAATCCAGGTTCCATTCCGGTATTCCACGTACACCCTCTCTCTGAGGTAGTGGGTATGGGCTGCACCCGTTACGATGAAGTAGGGATGGATGCTCTCTAACCCCACCCGTTCCGGCTTGTTTCCATGTTCGTGTGAAAATAGATCCTCAAGGCTTCTGATTCCGGATGGTGGCCTCAGCATTGGAGAGCTGAACGCCCC
>JALVUT010000128.1 GCA_027035445.1 Thermococcus sp. | reverse complement strand
TCTCCGAGGTCTACGCCCCAGTCAGCGGCGAGGTAATCGAAGTTAACGAAACTCTCGAAGACTCTCCGGAGGTCCTCAATGAGGAGCCCTACGAGAACTGGATAGCCAAGCTCAAGCCCGACAACCTTGAGGAGGAAATCAAAGGGCTCATGGACGCAGGGGCCTACGCCAAGTACCTTGAAGAGCTTTAACAGTACGTCTAAAGTTTTCTTTATTCTCTTCTTAGAGAAAGGCGAGCTCAGCCGTTCTGCTTCATCATCGGCTTCTCAGATACCCTAGAGGTCTTCATCGCTCAACCATAAAACGGGCCTGGGTTTTTAAACTCTTTTTAACTAAGCCGGTGGATGATCATACGATGAAACTCTGGAGTATTTTGTGGTTCTCTACGGCGGAGTGTCCGCGATACCCCCCATATCCGATCCAGGGGGCCATAACAACGGTTATGACGAAGAGCGGGGTGCTACCAGGAAGGCTGACTGTCATATCTACGTTAGAGCTAACGGTCTGGCTCGTCCTGCACTCCGCCAACAGGATACAGGAGCGCCTTGGCAGGGTGGGAATAAAAGTCATGGTGAGGATGATGGGTCTGATACTGACCTCAATGACAGTTCAGATGGTAATAAACGGCATTAAAGGGGCTTTTGGACTCTGAGGAAACCTTTTAAGACCTCCACCCAAATTTTATTCGGTGGTAGCATGAGGGGAGACCTTATCCGTGTTCTGAGTGCCGTAGAGGAGAAGGCCAACGAGCTCAAGATGGACGGTTATCAACCGGATATCGTCCTCTTCGGCACCGAGGCGTATGAGTACGTAAAAGCTCAGGTTGCCGAGGAGTTTGGGGGGGATGAGGAGGTTCTAGAGCTGTCGGGAGTAAAGGTCAGGGTTCTCGATGAGCTCGACGGAGATGGGGTCGTTGTGGACTCCACTGCACTGGGCCTTGGAGTCGGCGGTGCGAGGCGCTTTAAGGTTGTGAAATAAACCGGTAGCCTTTTAGGAGGAGCAAACTCAAAGCCACCGCCATCACGTCTGCCAGGCTTCCAGGGTTCCTTAGATCCCTTTTCTCCCGCATGAAAGCGTCGAACTCCTCCAGGGAGAGCTTTCCTTCGAGAACCTCTTTGGCTTTATCCCTCACGAGCTTTGCTTCCTCCCTTCCGGCCTTTCTCACTATCAGGGTGTCCTCTTTCTCAGCGAGAAGCTCAAGAAACGCCCTGACGACAGCGTTCTCAAGCGGGAGCTCTTTTATCAACCCGTGGAGCCTGCCAAAGGTTTTGTAGCTCAGCTCGTAGTTGTTCAGCCACTCACAGAATACCAGTTCCCGTTTACAGCTCATCTCGGCGAGCCTGGTCAGGTTTATCCCATCCTTAAAAATCTCCCGGAAAGAGTCGTCGCTGTATACATCGTACTTGACGCCGCTCGGAATGCCCTTTGGGTTCGCGATCCTTATAGCCTTGTAGAGTTCCATTGTATCCCTCGTGGTTGACTCGTTTATCAGTCGCACCGCCCATTCCCTGCCCTCAAGCATGTTCCTGCTCATTGCAAGCCCTATAACAAGCGGAATGGAAAGCACAATTATCCCAAAGTTGGGATTGGCATCTTGAACCTCCCTAGAGTTCTGAACAGCCCTTTTTATCAGCCCCCCAATGCCCGCCTCGTTGAGTCGGTATGTCCCCTTCCTCAGAAGATCGCCAACCTTCGTGGCCTCATGGAGTATATCCATCGTCCAAGTCTCAGCTGAGAGGAAGTTGTAAAAGCTCAGATCATCGAAATCGCGATAGCGGCTTACGTTGCCGGGTTTTGGGATTGCGGCCTCAAGAAGGGGTCCCAACGTGAACGCCTTGATTATCCTCCACCGCTCCATTTAGACCACCACACACCTCACGAGGTTCTCAGCCATCCCCCCACCACTGAATGATATTTGGACGATCTTAAAAACCATCACCCGACCGTCACATTTTCAGTGGCGGGAGTTTCAGGAGAAAAGGTTCCGTCTTTCAACTCCGAACGTGCCCCGTTCTTTCCTCACAGTAGTCCCAAGAGTCTTGACCCTCACAGGGATGTCGTCCACATCCGCAGGAGGATCTGGGACGGTTATTGAAAGCAAGGGGTGCAAGATAAAAAGGGGCTCACTTCAAGAGCCTCACAAATTCACGCATCCAAGCGTGGAGATCCCCCGGATGCCTTGAGCTGACCCAGTTGCCGTCAACGATTACCTCTGAGTCTATCCAATCTGCACCGGCGTTCTTTATGTCGTCACGGATGGTTACCGTACTCGTCCCCTTCCTGCCCTTCAGCACACCGGCTGAGATGAGCACCTGGGGTCCGTGGCATATGCTGGCAACTGGTTTTCCATCCCCAAACATCCTCCTGACCACCGCAACGGCCTTCTCATTGAGCCTGACGATCTCGGGCGCCCTTCCGCCGGGAAGGACCAGTGCATCGAATCCGTCGGGATCTATCTCCTCGAATGCGAGGTCAACGTTCACAGAATAGCCATGCTTGCCCGTTATCCTGCCCCTCTGGAAGCTGGCGACGTAGACCTCATAGCCATCCTCCCTGAGTCTGTGAAGGGGGTAAATGAGTTCCAGATCCTCAAAGCCATCTGCACTCAGAAACAGCACCTTCATAATAACACCTCCATGCTAGCGTTCAGAGAAAAATAGAAAAGGTCACTTATAACCCTTTCTGGACAGAAATGTTCAGAGAGGAAGCTCCGTGGTCTCCTTGTGGACCTTCAGAACCACCATCGTGTGCGTGGCCTCAACTCCATCCGTTCTGCCGATCGTGTCGAGGAAGTCGTTAAGTTCCTCACTGCCATGTGTTCTGATCTTAACGAGCATATCGTAGTCCCCGGTGGTCTCATAGATCTCAACGATCTCGGGGTACCTCTTTAGCTCCCCCGCGACACTGGCGTACTTCCCTGCCCGGGACTTTATGAGGATAAAGGCCAGAAGACTGAATTCCAACGCTTCAGGATCCAGTATCACTGTAAATTTCTTTATGATGTCGCGCTCCTTGAGCTTCTTTATCCTCTCATAAACCGTTGATTCTGCGAGGCCGACCTCACGAGAAATCTCCCGAAGGGGCGTTCTGCTGTTCTTCTGGAGTATCGACAGGATCTTCCTATCAACGTCGTCCAAACCCATTCGCATGAGCTCACCACCACTGGAAAAATTTTCGGGGAAGT
>JALVUT010000127.1 GCA_027035445.1 Thermococcus sp. | reverse complement strand
ATTCTGCAGGCAGCGAAGTACAGGAGAAAGTTTGGGTACAAACTCGTCCTCTTCTCTTGGGAGAATATTATGCAACCAAGGGGATGGGAGGGCATTAGCTTCGACGCATACATCGGCGGCTGCCCGGGCGCTGTTGACGTGCTGAAGAGGAAGGGATGCAAGCCAGTTTACGGCCCAATGCTACAGGCTGGCGTGGACTGCCACCTGTTCAGGCCGTACAAGAAAAAGAAGACCTACGACACATGCACATGTGCAGGGTGGACAGTCAATAAGGGAGTGGACCTGATCGAGAAAGCGGTCAGGGAGCTGAAGCTGAGCCACCTGTGGATGGGTTACAAGAGGCCGTACGACAAACTGCCTTATGAGGGATTTCCAGAGTACGGTGACATATCAGGCTGGCAGCCTTACAGAAACCTGCCAAAGCTCTACAACTCGGCAAAAGTCCACGTTCTCGCTTCGAGAAACACACCACAATGGAAGGAGCAGAACGCACCATACGCAAACCTCGAAGCCCTCGCCTGCGGGCTGTCAGTGGTTATGACGGAAGCAGGAGACGCACCGGTCATGCTGAAGGGGTGCAAGGCTGCGATAATTGTTTCGCCATTAAAAGAGAAAATAAAGCAGGGAATCCTTAAGCAGCTTGAAGAACAGCCGAGCGACAGAGATTTCGTGAAGCTAAACTACTCGGTTGAGGTAACGAGCTACAAATTGTATAGGGTGTTGTCAACAGTCATCCGCTCAGAGGCATGATAAATCCTCTCTGTCGAAGAATTTTTGGTTGAGGTATATCATACATCATCCTTCGACAATATTCTTTATTCTCGCAAGTTTATCGGACAGCTCCTTGTTAATCTCAGTTAGGTCAATTTCTATGTCTGCCCATGTCTCCAATGCTCACAACCTCCAAAAAAGAGAAAATTAAAGCTCAACCCTTTCAATCTCCTCAATCTGCTTTTCTCTGTCATCTGCGATATACCTCAGCACATTGTCAGACCAGCCGAATATGAAGTGGACGTTTCTGAACTCTTCAGTGTCGGGAACCGGGTAGTCTCTATACGGCAGCAGCGTTATCAAGTACACTTGCACATCTGGGTTGAAGCGGATGTAGTCCGTCAGAGCTTCGACGAACGGCCTGCCGACCCACTCTTCGTTGTCGGTGAACATGATAAGGTAGTCCACCTTCTCCCTGTGCTTAAGCAGCCACTCGACAGGCGCTGAGAGCGATGTTCCGTTTTCTGGCTCGAATACGGAAGCGATGTCGAGAATTGTCTCTTTCTCATACGCCTGCACCGCTATGTCCTTCACCACATCACTCCTGAACGGCAGCAGAAGTGGAAGCTCCCTGCACTTCTTGATTAGGATACCGGTGAACACGCCCACCAAGTCAATACACTGCACGACGCTGTAGTCGCCAGTGAGCGATGAACTCATTGACCCTGAAACGTCAGGAGCAATGCAGACCTTGCCGTCGAGCTGTGGAACGTTCTCGACCGACAGCTCAAGAGCTTTCTCGAGCGCTGACTTTATGATGTAGTCGTACCGGAAGTGCTCGAGCATTCTGTAGGCAATGTAGAAGCGGAACGGGAAGAGCTTCGAGTTTCTCACTGCTTCGGGGTCTGCCAATCTCCTCGCTGCGTACTCAACGTTTTCTTCGCTGTCGAAGACACCGTTGCGGGCGAAGTTGTTCAAGTTCCTTAGTAAGTTGAAGTACGGCGCCTGATAAAGCAGAGCTTCCCAAATGGCTGGTGTCATCCTCGGTACGCTGCCGGTAACGACCTCAAACGGAAGCCTGCCGTCCTCAATAGCCTTTACTGCCTCTCTGTCGCTCTCTGCGTGCTTTAGCCTGTAGAGAGCTTCGAGCTGCTCATCGCCGCTGTGGTCGTTTTCCATGATGTACTTGATGACTGTTCTGTTGACTTCCTCTCTCGGTCTGGCTATGCGTATCATGTCCTTTACTGCCTTCGGGTACTTCATGGCATGATAGACCGGCATCTCTGCAAGTGCGTTGATGATTTCCTCCTTGAGAACCCTGCCCAATCCCTTGCGGATAAGACCAGAACGGCAGATGTCAATGAACTTCTGCCAGTCGTGCGGGTTCTTGCACACTCTGCGTACAGTAGCTCTAAACAGCTTCTTGCCCTTGCTCTCGTCCCTCTTCGAAATGACCACTGAAGAGGCAATAGGCAGCTCTCTCTTGTATCCCTGCTCCCTTGCGTAAACAGTCGCCTTCGCCAAAAACTGCAAGTCTTCGAAGCTGTTAAGGACATCGAGCTGTTCTTTCACAAGCTCACCCGCTGACACATAGAATGTGTTCGCAGTCGTTCCCGTCATCAAGACATTGACGACATCTTCCTTCGCACTCCTTGAGTACGAAGGAAAGCCTTCTCTGTTGCGATGGTCAGGTGCTGGTAGCTGCTTACGCTGTTCTCTCCACTTAAACGGCTTGTTTCTCTTCACTTTTTCACCTCCTCTATTCTCTGCTTGAGTTTAGACAGCTCAGTCAAGTTCAATGAAACGTTAAAAGTAGCTCCTTGTCTCAAGTTACCGTGAATCCACACGTTAAACTCGTCATCAGTGCTCTCCAAGCGTGTACCGATGAACAGTTTGACCACTTCCCAGCCCTTGTCCAAAAGTTCCAAGCACTTCCTAATGGCGTCTCCAAGAGACCGATAGCTCCTTTCTGGAAAAATCTCTCCCTTAACCCCATAATTGGGGTCGTGTTCATGCACTTCGTCGATTGCGTACTGGTAACCTCTTACAGTAATCAGTAGTTCATCCTCTGAGAAAATATAGTGCCTCCACAAATCTCCTCCAATCTCATCTCCTCCAATCTCAACATTCACTTTCAAAGTCACACCTCCTTTGAGGATTTGAACCCGGGCTACTCATACAAATCCTTGAGTAGCTTCTTTCTTACCCTCTCCTTCAATTTTCTTGTCTCCCACGCAAGTCTCCCAGCCCTTCTACGCTTTTCTTGTATGTCAAAATCCAATGCATTTTTCAGCTTCTTTCTTAAAAGCTCAAGTTGCTTCCAGAACTCATCACAATCCTCATCACAATAGAAATCTGCACTATCCAGTGCATCAATGAGAATTCTAATTTCATCATCCGAGAATGTTAGTCTATGCTTCATCACATATCCCTCTTCTCTTACCTGATAAGCCGCCGGCCGGATTCGAACCGGGGTCGCGGGATCGAGTTTTTCCA
>JALVUT010000126.1 GCA_027035445.1 Thermococcus sp. | reverse complement strand
GCAAAGGGCTACAATCGCTGGAAGCTCCTCAGGGAATACCTCGCCGTAAACAGTGTTCTAAAGGCAAGGCTCGCGACGCTCTTGGATAGCTTAGAAAAGATGAGCTGGAGTGTCAAGGAATCTGGGGGACAAGAATAGGTACCACATACTTGACCCGGTGACCGGGAGGGTTCTAAGGGAGCGCGGCTGACCTCCTCCTCGCCCTAAAGGGCGGGGCTTTCAAGAGAAAAAGATAAATTTTTATTCATCAGACTCTATCCCCAGCCATGTCCAAAAAGCACGCCGTCGGTGCGGTACTGCTGTGGTCAACCGTTGCCAGTGCATTCAAGCTCTCGCTGCACTATCTAACCCCTCTCCAGCTACTCTTCTACGCCTCCCTGACTTCACTCATCACCTTTGGAGTTCTCTACTCCCGCGAGTTCTCTCTACGGAGGGAGAACCTCCGCTCGACATACCTCGGCCTGATAAATCCCCTCCTCTACTACACCGTTCTCTTCTCGGCCTACGATAGACTTCCAGCGCAGGAGGCTCAGGCGTTAAACTACACCTGGCCGCTCATGTTGATCCTGCTCTCCATGCCCCTCCTAGGGAGAAGACCGAGGGCAAAGACAGTCCTCGGCCTTTTACTCGGCTTCTTAGGAGCCATAGTAGTTGCCACCAAAGGGAATCCAACCAATCTGAACTTTCCCGATCCCCCCGGTGTTATCCTCGGAGTAGGGAGTGCGGTGGTGTGGGCCCTCTACTGGATACTCAACCTGATAGACAAACGCCCTCTGGTTGAAAAAATGTTCTGGAACTTCCTCTTCGGGTTCGTCTACGTCTCCGCCGTCCTCCTGCTCTCGGGTGGACTTGTTCTCCCGCCCATGAAGGGCCTTGTAGGGGCGGTTTACGTCGGTCTCTTTGAGATGGGGGTCACTTACCTTCTCTGGTACTGGGCCGTGGAAGGTGAGCTGGCCTTCGCCTCAAATTTAGCCTACCTCGTCCCCTTCCTGAGCCTCCTATTTATATCATTCGTCGTTGGGGAGCAAATCGCCTCCTCAACGATTCTCGGGTTGATCCTGATAGTGACGGGGATAATAATCGGGGGAGATAGCAAAACTTATAAACCCGGCCCAGATAAGCATAGGCTGGATGGGGGCATGGTGTAGCCTGGTCCATCATCGCGGGCTCCAGAGGTATGAGGACTTGCGGGTTTGCTGATTGGGGATGAGCCTTTGGAGCTCTGACCCGGAGAAACCCGCGGACCGGGGTTCAAATCCCCGTGCCCCCACCATTGCAACTTCTCTTAAATCGCTTTGAGGCTCTAACGGCTCGGACCATCGTAGGCATCACTCCCTGTAGCGTGAAGTTCCAACTTCGTTTTGTGATCACCCAATGAATGGAAGAAAACTTTTTAATAATTGAGGTGCTGTTAAACTTAGGTGTTTAAAATGGTCATGAAGACATTCCTAACCGAGCAACAGGTTAGGATCCTCCGGTTGCGGGCCAGGGGGCTGAAGCAGAGTGAGATAGCCGAGCTTCTGGGAACCAGCAGGGCCAACATCAGTATCCTTGAGCGGAGGGCAATGGACAAAATAGCGAAGGCCAGAAATACGCTACTGCTCTGGGAACAGATAAACTCCAAGATGAGTGTTGAAGTCCTCAGGGGTGAGGATATATTCAGGGTTCCGGAGAAACTCTTCGTAAAGGCGGACCAAGTTGGAATCAAAGTACCGTATAGCACAGCCGAGATCATAGCCTTCCTCGTGGAGAATGCACCCATCCACGACAGGATCGCCAGAAGAGACTTTACCCTGTTCCTGGATTCCAAGGATAGGTTGAGGATAAACGAGTGCCTACTTGAGGATCTCGATGAGGTAGGGAAGCACGACGGCAGTGAAAACACCGTTAAGGGCCATGGCAAGGCCGCTGACGGCACCTGAAAGCTCATCTTCAAGGATTATCCTGGCGGTGCCCAAGCCGTGGGAGCTGATGCCCATTGCCAGACCCCGCGCTATCCTGTCTTTTACTCCGAAGACGTTTAACAGTTCGACGCCAACGGCGTTTCCAAGTATGCCGGTCAGTATGACGAGAACCGCCGTCAGGGAGGGTATCCCGCCCAGTCTCTCACTGATCTCGATCGCTATTGCCGTTGTGACGCTCTTCGGTGCTATGCTGAGGAGGACATCACCGCTGCCCCCGAGGAACTTCGCGGTGTAGAAGACGCTTAGAATGGCAACGAGACCACCTGTTATGACTCCCAACGATATCCCCCTTGCATATGTCACTATCATCTCCCTGCCTCTGTAGACCGGAACCGCCAGGCTCACAACTGCGGGCCCAAGGAGGAACTTCAGAATAACCGCACTGTCCATGTAGCTCCCGTAGGGAATACCAGCCCAGTGGATGATGAAGACTATCGTAAGTATTGAAAGAAGGACGGGGTTTGTGTAGAAAACCCTCCTCCTAGAATGGAGTTCCGAGAAGAGGTAGAACACCACGATGGTCAACGTTATTCCAAGGGGGTTCATTTCCCTCCCCCCATCCACTCAACGGTCTTTGAGGTTACGAAGAGGGTAACGAGAAAGCTTATCACCAGCGCCCCAAACACCGGAATGGCCTGGGTCCTCAGCAGACCAAGATAGGCCACTATCCCAACACCAGGCGGAATGAACATGACACTCATGTTTTTGACAAAGAGTTCGGCCTCGCTCTCAACCCATTCCAGCCTCACGGCACCACCGAGCAGTGCGGCAAGAAGATAGAGCATACCGATGACGCTACCCGGAATCGAGAGATTAAGTGCAAAGCGTGTGAACTCACCAAGGGCGTAGAAGGCGAATATTATGGCCAGTCCACGGTAGGGCCCCATACCGATATCTTGGCGGTCTTCATATAAAAAGTCTCCCGGGCATAAGGTAAATAAAGCCCAAGGATATAGTCCTCCATGGTGATACCATGCTTCTGCGGAACTACCGCTTCCAGCAGAGATACGGCCCCGAGTGGGGCAGCGGTGGGATATTCGGACTGAGGTACCACAACGGGACGCTATACTTTACCCTTGCCTTTGAGGCGGAAGCACACTTCATTGATATTAAGTCCGGGGATGAGAGGACTTACGACTTCACACTGCTTGGAAACGGCCCAACCAGTGGTGGAGACACATACAACGCCGTCTCTGCCGTCGACGAGTTTATCTACTTCGGTGGCTGGGTTCATGCACCTGCCG
>JALVUT010000125.1 GCA_027035445.1 Thermococcus sp. | reverse complement strand
TAGACCTACGTAGGGAGGTCATGGCTAGGAACTTAAGGTTCAGGCACGCCGTCGTCAAGGCGTTAAGGGAGTTCTTCGACTCGAAGGGATTCGTGGAGGTCGAAACCCCCTACCTAGCGAGGAGCACACCCGAAGGTGCTAGGGACTTCCTAGTCCCCTCAAGACTTCACCCGGGGAAGTTCTACGCGTTAACCCAGTCACCCCAGCTCTTCAAGCAACTCCTAATGATAGCGGGTCTAGGCAAGTACTATCAGGTCGCGAGGTGCTTCAGGGACGAGGACCCGAGGGCTGACAGGCAGCCCGAATTCACGCAATTCGACCTCGAGATGTCATTCGTGACGCGTGAGGACGTCATGGGCATTGTTGAGGAGGCTATGAAGTACCTATTCAGGAAGGTGATGGGTAAGGACCTAGAAACACCGTTCCGGAGGATTTCCTGGGCGGAAGCCATTGAGAAGTACGGGACTGATAAGCCTGACCTGAGGTTCGGAGCCACGCTACGCACCGTGACGGACGCGGTCTCAGACCCGTTAAGCGTCGGTGAGGGTGAGGTTGCTAGGGCATTAATGATTCAGTTACCTAGTGAGAAGCCCGGCAAGCAACTCAGGCTAGTGAAGAGGATGGTCAAGGACTTCATGGAGGCGAACAAGATAGGGAAGTACGCTTACGTAGCGCGCGTTGGTGGCGGGGTAGCCAGCAACCTAGGTGGTGAGGCCGGCAGGGAAGTCGCTAAGGCCCTCTCCCTCAGCGAGGGTGAGGTAGCGATCATTGCGGCAGGCCCGTACCTGAAGGTTTCGGAAGCCCTAGGTGACCTCAGAAACGCCCTCGGCCGCGCGTTAGGCCTAGCCAAGCCCGGCGAGTACGTCTTCACCTGGGTAATCGACTTCCCACTATTCGAGCTTGACGAGGAAACCGGGCGGCCAGTACCACGCCACCATCCATTCACCTCCCCAATGCCTGAAGACATACCCAAGTTAGATGAGGATCCCCTCTCCGTGAAGGCACAGGCGTACGACCTAGTCCTAAACGGTTACGAGGTGGCGGGAGGCTCCATAAGGATTCACGACAGGGAACTACAGGAGAAAATACTCGCCATGATGGGGCTAAGCAAGGAGGAGATGGTGGACAGGTACGGCTTCCTACTCGAAGCACTAGAGTACGGGGCACCACCACACGGCGGCATAGCCATAGGGCTCGACAGGCTCGTAGCCGTACTCCTAAACGAGGAATCCATAAGGGAAGTAATAGCATTCCCCAAAAACAAGGACATGACCGACCCACTCACAGGCGCCCCATCGAAACCACCAGAAGAGTACCTACGGGACCTACCATGGCTTGAGATTAGGGAGCAGGGAAGGGTGTGAAGACCGCTACGACCTCAGCGATATTACCCCCCACCCTTAAGGTAGTGATCTTCGTGATGTATTCTGAAATGAAGTAAGCTTTAAAATGAATTCCTCCCTATATAGCAATAGGTCTCTTAATCAGGAAATGAGCTCAGTTGGGGTGTAGCGTAATGCGGGGATTTAGAGTGAGGGGAACAATTCCCTTGGTTTCCGTGCTCATAGCGTTAATAATTCTTGGACTGCTAATTACTTTCGTCCCAACAATTAATCACCCCTCAGCAACAAACGTTAGTGCTGGTGACTCCAGTAAGGCTTACGAAAAATATAATGTTGACCTATTCTTCGCGCTAGTTAAAATAAATGAGACCCCGATCGAACCCGTAACCATAGTGTTCATGACTAATGAACTCAGCATAACGCTCAGGCCGTTAAGTAATGCTTCAGGCTTTGCCTACGACGCTGAGGGAGAGCTCACACTATCCTTCCCACTCAACGGATCCGAGAGGGAAGTCACCATCCACTCCTCCGGAGTCATCAGCGCTGACTCACCACTAGCTAAACTCCTAATCATTAATGAAGCTGGCAGGAACCTGAGCGTCAACGTCTCAGGACTCAGCATAAGGTTAAGGAAGGTTACCTCAGGGAACGGCTTCATGGGGTACGAGGAGTACTTCGGCAACGGGACGATAATTAACACGGTGATTAAACGGTTCACATACTTAAGGTACTACATAACGGGTAAGGATAAGCTAGTGCTTGCCTCCTACGTCGACATGGTTGATAAGGCGGGATGGAGCCACAGCAACATACTAGATGGGGACAAGGTAGCCGCCCAACTTATTAAGTTACTGCTGAAGGGCACCCCCTACGCAGACTTAGTGTGGAGTAATGAGGAGAAAGTGAATAATGTGAACATAGGACTTAACCTAGTAAGTATAAACGCGCGTTCATCAAGCAATACATCTAAGTAGCAGTAACCACCGCTAGCTAAGCCTACACACACTTCCTAGCTAATCCATGTATCCTGCATATCAGAATGGGGGATTCGCTGTAGAGTTGACTACCATGAAGTGGGGGACCTCAGCATTAACGTAGAGGTTGTAACGCGTTAATAGGGTATTAACCATAACTACCTCGGCGCTCGTTAATTCGTTCCTAGGTTCGAGTGCTTCATTTTTACGGGGGGATCAGGATGTTAAGTGTTTATGAACAGTAGTATATACGGTATTTTTATTAGTTGTGCTGTTGAACATTTCAGGAAAAGGTGTATCGAATGTCGAAAGCCTTAGTAGTGTTTGTCGTGCTGGCCGTAGCGGTGGTTGGTGTGGGCGCTTACTTCATGGTGCATCAGTCTTTGCCCCCGCCCGCAACCGGGACCACTACCTCAGCAACACCCACGGATACCACTCAAACAACACAACGGACAACAAGTCAGGCAACAAGCACAAGCTCCTCATCACCCGCAACATCGACTGAGCCGGCAACCGTGACAACTCAAGAACCTCAATCGACGACTACTTCATCAACACCCCCTCAAACAACGAGTACCTCAACCACGACGCAGGTAACGAGCACAACCCAAGCAACCTCATCAACTACTTCATCAACATCAGCAACACCTAGTGAAACAGAAACCGAAGAAACTCAGACAACGCAGTCAACGACCAGCACGACAACCCCGCAGGAAGTCAGCGTTAGCTCCGTATACACATTCCAGTCATTCCTAGCTAACTACTCGAAACTCAAGCTGGACTACAGGCACGTGAACGCCACAGGATACGAGATAACAGCATCACTAACAATAACTCAAACACTAGGCGGTAACGTTGGGGGAGTAGACACCATTAAAGTGGACATAACGGTGCGGAGCTCCGAAGGCGGTAACGGCACGCT
>JALVUT010000124.1 GCA_027035445.1 Thermococcus sp. | reverse complement strand
ACTTGATGAAGAAGGGCCAAAGACCTCCAACGAAGGATCTACTCATAGCCGCAACGGCGATAGCGCATAATTTGGTTCTCTTCACCTGTGACAGGAGCTTTGAGCGGTTCAAGGAATACGGGCTGAAATTGAGAGTTTTGGAAAGATGAAAAGATCATTCTGGATATTCCTCATAGTATTTCTCTATTGCCCTGTAGCAGATGTCTTTGACGTTCAACTTGATTAGCTCAAGCTTCTTCTCTTTTAGCTCGCTGTCCCAGTTGAAGTTGTAGTAATTGAACTGTGGTTCCAGTGCTATATGTACCCCACCTGTAGATATAGAGAAATAAGCGTTAACTACCACTGACTTGCTACGTTTGTTGGGGTTAATCTCAACGTAAATGCTATCAAAAATCTTTTCTTTTTCGTTGACAGTCCTTTTCAAGTCTTCAAGTATGCTGTCAAGGTTCTCGATTGGAAATACATTGGTGAACAACCTCAAGAACCCTTTTCTGTCAAACCTGAAGAAGACGTTTTCGCAGAAAGTTTTCCGGTTCTCCTCACAGACCTTCCTGAGCCTCTCAAGCTCCATGAATACCATATCTGAAAGCTTCTCTGATTCGTAGAGGTAAAACAATTTGTCCTCTCGTATTAGCTTATCGAAGTCCCTGACGACTTTTCCCTTACTCAGCTTTTTCTCGATGTCCTTCATAGCCTCTTTAATTCTGTCATCCCACATCCTCAGGAAAAACGTCGTGGTAACCATGAACGTCCATTTTTCAAATTCATCCTCTGACAGTTCTCCGAACCTTTCTTTTAGGGCTTCTTCAAACTTTTCACTTGATTTAAGAGCATTTAGATAGTATTCCACAGGATCTTTCAGTTCATTCCTCTGAGTCAATAGCATGTATGATACCCACTTTGAGTCCAGCATGTCAGTTATTGTTTTTACGTAATCCAGAAGCTTTTTGGTCGTCAGTTTTTCCTCCAAGTTAAGCAGGATGTAACTTACATCAACTCCCTCCTCGTACAGATTCCAGACCGCTTCGCTTAGGTCTCCGTATTCCTCGGTCTTGGGTGTCATAGCAATAACGAAGACTTTTGTGTTCATCGGGCTTGAAATCCTGATTAGCCTTCCGAGCCTCTGGTAGAATCTCAGCGGGCTCTTTGGAATGTCTGTCATTATAAGAACGCCCGCCTCCGGGATGTCCACACCTTCCTCGCCGACAAGCGTTGAGATTATTACGTGAACATCACCATTCTTGGTCCTTGAGATTAGTTCCTTTCTCCCATCTCTTGGAAGGTCGCTCGTCAGGACTTCAACCCTGTGTGGATAAATTTTGAGTCCATTGACTATGGCCTCTTTGAACTCATACGCCGTTGCCTTTCGGGATGTGAAAACGATAACCGGTCTTAGCCTTGGATTTTCTTCGGGATTGTATACTGTTAGTACGTCGAGCAATGTGCGGGCTTTGTGGGAACAGTCAGTGTTTTTACAAAATCTGATAATTTCAATGGCCTGTGGGGATTCTGTTATCCTCCCTCTTTCCATCGCCCGGAAAAAGCTCTCGCAGAATGCCTGTTTTCCATATCTTGAGAACGTTCTTTCGAGGAAGTACACGCTTTTTGCGTCTCCTGGCAATCTTCCGAAGTATAAAGCATCGTATACTTCGGTCTCCTCCTCATCTAGCTCCGAATCAAAGATATCCACCAGTGCCTTGGGCGGACTAAACTCGGGGTCAATCCTACTGAGCTCCTGGAAATCATAGTGAAGCACCTCTAACTCGCCCACAACCTCTCCAATTCTGCTGACGCTTGCTTTGTACGCCTTCTCACTTGGCAACAACGCTGTGAATCCAATAACGACCCTTGGCTTGAGTTTGGAAATCAGCCCGTTGTAGTACTTTCCTGTAATCGCGTGGTGAACTTCATCAATTATCACTGCATCGAATCCTGTCTTTCAGATTTGAGATGCACTTTAAGGCCGTCTGAGGCGTTGAAATGACAACAGGATACTCACTTAAAAAGCTCCAGCAGTTTCCTTCGTACTCCTTTCCAGTCTCCATCAAGCGTCTCCACTTGGGATACATTTGATCACATAAAAACCTCGTTGGTTCTAGAATGAGTATCCTCTTGTACCCTCTGCCAAGTAGATAGTCTGCCGTCAGCATTTCAAGAATGGTCTTTCCACTTCCTGTAGGCATTGAAACTGTCACAAATGTGTCTCCACGTTCTATGTGAGTTATAAGCTCCTTTGCAACGGTTTCTTGGTACTTGTGAAGGTTGAACCCCAGTTTTTGTTCAAGTTTTTTGTTAAATTCCTGAATGAGCTTCATAGGTATCCACCGCATAAAGTAACTGTTTGCAAGGATTTATGCTTTTTGGGTTATAAAATGCCACGAATAATTGAAAAATTTGGAAAAAGATTTCACCCCACCTTCTCAATCCCTATCTTCGCCTGAACCTCGGGCCACTCGACGGCAAATCCTTTAGCCTCGCCGAAGATTACCTCGGTCGCCCTTGTTTCGCCCCTTATGTAGTCGAGGTTTCCCTGGAGAAGCTCGCGGTTCTCTTCGCTCGTCTCTATCGTGACCCTGATGCGGTCGTTGACGTCGAGGTCAAGGCGCTTCCTCATCTCCTGTATCCTCCTTACGAACTCCCTGGCGAGGCCTTCCGCTAAAAGCTCCCTTGTGAGTGTCTTGTCGATGAACACTCTTCCGCCCTCGAACTCCTCAGCAACGAGGAAGTCAGGAAGCTTCTCCTCTATGCTCAGGTGCTCCCTGGTGAGGTGGAAGGTCTTTCCTTCGAGTTCGACGTTCATCTCACCCTTCTCGTAGAGCTCCCTCCCGTGCTCGCCTATCCAGGCTATGGCCCTCTTGGCATCTCCCCTGAACTCCGGACCAACCTTGGCGAAGTTGGGCTTTATGACCAGCTCACGCTCGACCTTTCCGACGACAACTTCCTTGGCATTGAGCTGGTCTTTTAGCAGTCTGTTTAGCCTCTCGACTGCCTTCCTGACGGTCTCATCCTCGGTCTCGATGATTATCCTCCTGACCGGGTAGCGGAGCTTTATCCTGGCCCTCTGCCTGGCACTTGAGCCCGCCTCAACGATTCTCCTGACGTACTCCATCTCATGCTCAAGCTCCCCGTCTATGGCTTTCTCGTCGGGCTTCGGCCAGTCGAGGGTGTGAACACTCTCTACTCCAGTGAATGGCCTCAAAAGGTTCTGGTAAATTTCCTCGGCTATGTAGGGTGTGAAGGGC
>JALVUT010000123.1 GCA_027035445.1 Thermococcus sp. | reverse complement strand
ACCTTAAAGGATATAGCCCGATGAGAGCCTGGAGGTGCCCATTAGGATTTAACTTACCCTCCATATCTCAGAACATGAATGTCCCTGACCAGCCTGTGTCTGGGCTCAAAATCGAGGTACCTTTCGGTAATCTCAAACCCCATCTTTTCCAGCCATCTCCGATCCTTTCTGTAAACACTGCCGTTGTTCAGTTTAAATGCAGGAAATACAAAGACCGTTTTTCCGTTTCGCTTAAGGACACTTGATATGGACTCAAAAACCTGATGATAGAAACGATCCAACCCATTGGCCAGCTTTATGGCCTCCCCTCTACTGGGGTTTCTTTTGAGAGGCCTTCCAAGGTAAGGCTCGCTTACAACCGCGTTGAAGTGGTTTCTGAAGCAGCGCTTGAGTCTCCTTGCATCGCAGACCTCCAGCCGTGCCGAGTTTTTCAACCGAAACTCCTTTCTGAGCCATTTAAGGTTCTCCTTTGCGTTCCTTATGGCCCTTTCGTCGCTGTCACTTCCGTATGCACCCAGCCCCTGAAGTACGAACTCCTGAACTATCGTCCCTATTCCGCAGAAGGGATCCAGAAAGTTCCCTTTTCTGACCTTGGTTAGGTTAACCATTGCCCTTGCCAGCCTCGGTGGTATCGAGAGGATGGGACGCTGCCGTGGCCGTCCAACATCGAGTTTTTTCAGCTCGAAGGGGTCAGTTACCTCAACGGTCTCCCCGGCTAGGAAAGTCCCGTTTTCCCTGAAGAAGAAGTCAAAATCTTTGGTCCCTGGGAACCCTTTAAGGATGAGCTCTGCGGGCATGGAATAAACCCTGGCGGGTTTAAAGAACTTTGAGGGGCCCTCGGTTTTGAATCCCCTCTTTGCCTCGCTTCCAAGCTTTCTCCATAATCTCCAATCGTCCTTCCCATAGAGGCTGATTGTGAAAAGTCGGGAGTATTCAAAGTCTTTGAGCGCTTCCTCCCCTTCCCCCAGGATCTTTACTAGCTTAAGTGCCCCGCCCAGCCAGTGAAAGTAGTGCTCGATCCGTGCATCTGATTCGAACAGAAGCCAGTTCCTATGGGTTTCCACTATCCTAACTTTTAGCCCAAAACGTTGTATGAACGCATGAAATTCCCCCTCACTAAGCCATGGATTCTTCCCGAATACGACCGCGTACACGCTCCACACTCCCCTCCCATCTTAAAAATGTTCCGAGGGTTAGGTTAATAAGATTGAGCCCCCTATTTATGATATAGTCGTGGTTTACAATAAGCCGGGGGCGTATGGGATGCTAATAAAGGAGGTACTTACCTCTGTGGAAGTTATCCGGGATCCGTACATAAAAGCCGTGACCTACGCTAAAATCGGTGAAAGACTTGCGAGGGTCAGGGAGGGGCACTACAAGGGGTCATTTCTGAGGGCCATAGA
The DNA here is from genome assembly GCA_027035445.1 of Thermococcus sp. Next base: position 1,843 of record JALVUT010000123.1, on the reverse strand, counting down.
AACTACAAAAGAGATTGAGGATCCGGTTAAGACGTTCAAGGCACTTCTCTCCATCGGTTACTCCATGAGCAAAGCCGGGATCAAAGCCTCGAAGAGGATATACCAGGGTGTCCTTGAGGACTCTAGGGCACTTCCTGCCCCTCATCGTGATGTTGTGATGGAGAGCGCCGCGATGTACATGCTCTCACTTGGGGAGATAGGTGAGGCTATAACCTACGCGCTTGAGATATCCAGCCCGAGACTGCGGAACGAGGTACTCCTGGCGGCCATGAGGACCAACACCAGAAAACTGGGGAAGGAGGGTATCAGAGTGGCGTATCACCTCAGGAGAAGCAAACTAGCCCTTGAGTATATAGACTCCGAGCCCTACCATTCAATGGGTATTATGGAACTGATTAGGGCTTATATGTCCCTCGGGAGCTATGAAACCGCTATAACCTTGATATCACAAATAAGGGATCGGGACTGGGCCAGGCAGGCCTTCAAGGAGGTCGCTTTCTATATGAAGGAGCGGGACGTTATCGGCCATTACATAGACACCCTTGAGGGTGTGGCGGATGACCTCATAACCCGTTTTGATGAGGACCTTGCCGCTGAGATGGCTTTCGCCTTCGCCCTCAGTGGAGAGGGCCTTCCTGCGATCGAACTCGTGAGGAAGATGAAGAACGCCACGGATGTCCTTTTAAAACTGGTTCTCGAACTACTTGAGCGCGACCATGATGTCCTGCCTTCGTTAGTTGCCGTATTGAACGAGGAGGAGGCTACCCTTGTTGGAAAAGTCGTGATGAACAGGATACTCGAAAGGCCAGAACTCGGGAGCCGGGAGGTTGTCGAGGCGATTGGCAAGAGCACTAGAAACGGGGAGGTTTGGGCCAAGATAGCCCGCTACTACATCCTGATGGACGAGGTCGACAAGGCAATGAGAACTGCCTCCCTCCTGCACAGTGAAAGGTTGAGGTCGGTGGTGATGGCGGACATATCACACCACCTGCTCAAGAAGGGCGAGGTTGAGAGGGCCATAGATGCTGCTATCGAGGTCAGGGATCCAGATTTCTCATCCATACTCATCTCAGGGATTCTGCTTAAAGCCCTTGAGAGGGAACTTGACGGGAAGGTGGTACCATGGAACGGCTCAAAGCACTAATCGAGCCCAGAAAGGACAGGGTGGAGTTTATACGGGGTCTGATAACTCTCCTGCTGGCTGACAGGGAACTCTATTCCGATGAGGTTCTTTTCAGGGATGCCGTGGAGGAGATATATCGGACACTTCGGTTAGAGGTTCTGGACAAGAAGAGAACCGAACTTGCAGACGCTTATGAGACAGCGGTTCTCCTACGTGCGACAATCTCGGGGAAGCCCCTGGAGCCTGAAAACCTCCTTCGGGAGGTAGGGAGAAAGCTCTACGAGGCGGGGTGAATGCTCTTCACGTTTAAGGTCGTTACCGAGGGGAAATTTCAGGTAATCGACGTAACCGAATCGATTCAGGAGGTCGTGTGGAAGAGTGGCGTAACCCACGGGATGGCAATAGTCCTCACGCCCCACACCACGACGGGTTTGATGATAAACGAGTACGAGCCAGGATTGATCGAGGATATAAAGGCCAAGATGAAGGAACTGGTTCCAGAAGGGGCGGGTTACGCCCACGATCGCATTGATTCAAACGCCCACTCCCATATACGGGCAAGCATCTTCCTTAACCCTGAGGTCATTGTTCCGGTGGATCAGGGCGAGCTCCAGCTTGGAACCTGGCAGAGGATACTACTTGTTGAGCTGGACGGGCCAAGGCACAGGAGGGTGCAGGTCATGGTCTGCCCGTGCCCGGTGTACCCGGAGGAGGAATAGA
>JALVUT010000122.1 GCA_027035445.1 Thermococcus sp. | reverse complement strand
ATCGGCCTTGGAACCTTAGCCAGGGGACTTAGAAGATTTAATACCTCATACTCCCGCTGGGCTACCAACCGTGATATGTAAAGCCAACTCGTGTGGCGCTTGTTCTGAAAGATCTTTCCGTGGTATCTCGCCTTCCGGGAGCTTGTCCGTTCCCCTATCCTGTTGAACTTGACAGCTACTTTCTCATGGGAGGGGGTTATCCCTACATAAACGTCTGCATCCTTTCCGACACCTATCTGGGTTGTGCTTATGGCCTCTATTATCTTTTTCCTGGCCAGTGCCCTTATGGCCAGGGTGTCATACCCATGGATCGTCAGCTGGTAGCCTATGTACCCCATGTCACTCCTCCTCACAACCAGCCCCCAGTCGTCGAGCCTCCCGAGTCTGAACGATGTGGTTTCAACATCCAGATGGGCAAAGCGGGCTACATTCTCCAGGGGAACCCAGCGGTGGTGTCTCATGTTGAGCTCTACTCCCCTCAGTACCCTGAAATCCATGTCACGGAGCTTTGGGTAAGCGTTGAGCGCCAGCAGCTTACTGACCATTCACCTACCACCCACTTATCCTTAGTAAGGTAGGGAAGAAAAGGATGTCAGCCGTACATAACTTCGTGTGCGGCTATCTGCTGGGCAAGCTTCTGTTCGCCCCCAAGAACCTTCTCAATGGCTTTTATGAAGTCCTCCTGGGTTATGTGTTCCCTTCTGGCTCTTATAGCGAACATTCCCGCCTCGGTTGCTATAGCCTTCAGGTCGGCTCCGCTTGCACCATCTGTCATCTCCGCCATCAGCCTCAGGTCAACGTCGCGGAGATTCATCTTCCTAGTGTGAACTTTGAGTATTTCCAGCCTGCCCTTGAAGTTCGGTAGGGGCACTTCTATAAGCCTGTCGAACCTACCCGGCCTCAGCAGCGCTGGGTCAAGGATGTCCGGTCTGTTGGTTGCGGCGATTATCTTGACGTTGCCGCTGGGATTGAATCCATCCATCTCAGCTAGGAGCTGCATGAGAGTCCTGTTGACTTCGCGTTCGCCTCCGGTAGTTTCGTCCAGCCTTCTCGCACCAACCGCATCGATCTCGTCTACGAAGATTATCGCCGGGGCCTTTTCTTTCGCCAGTTCAAAGAGTTCATGAACGAGCCTTGCACCCTCTCCGATGAACTTCCTGACGAGCTCACTGCCAACCACCTTAATGAAGGTGGCGTTGACCTCGTGGGCCAGTGCCTTTGCCATGAGGGTCTTTCCGCACCCTGGCGGCCCATAGAGAAGGACCCCCTTTGGAGGTTCAATACCTACCTTGGCGAACAAGTCCGGGTGTTTAAGCGGTAGCTCTACGGCTTCTCTGAGTTCCTGTAACTGTTTTTCGAGTCCACCAATGTCCCTATAACTTACTGCTGGCCGGTCTATCACTTCAAAACCGAGCACTGAGGGATCCTTCTCGGTTGGCAGTAGCTCGACGACTGCCATTGTTCTCTGGTCAAGGGCGACTCTTGAGTTTGGCTTCAGCTTTTCCCTCTCAATCCATGGTGCGATCCGGACGACGAACCTGGGTCCGTTGTAGTTCTGGACTATGGCCCTGTCCTCGTCCAGCAGTTCTATCACCGTCCCGGCAAATGCTGGAGGCTGCCGAAGCCGTGACATCTCCATGCGCAACCGCGACAGCTCCCTTTCCAATCTCTCCTTATCGGCCTCTAACGTCCTCACCTGGAGTTCAAGCTGTCTGACACGTCTCTTTAGATATGTGATGTAGTCATCGTATCCTTCTGAGGGTTTAACATCCATATCCTCGATACTCACGATCCTCACCTCTCTAGATGGTCTTCTGTAGAAGAGCCCTTTTAACTCTATCCATGCTTTCACTGGAATAACTTATATACTTTTGGTTGTGACCCACCGGAAATTTTGCTAGGACAGAAAGTAATGGGTGGTGAGCATTTTGACGAAATTTTTATTAAGTTTGTCCCCGTAGATTATTACCGGGTCATGAGTGCAGTACCATATAAGCGGGGCGTGATAAAGTTGAGAATTGAGGTAAAATTTCGGCCGGTAGAAGAAGGCACTGTTCTCCCCTTTAACTACAATTATGAAGTGTACGAGCAGCTTCTGGAGAAGATGTTCCTCATCTCGCCGGAGCTGGCCCACAACGTCGAGGTCAGCCACATCGACTACTTCACATTCTCCAGGGTCATGGTTCGCAAAAGGGAGCTTCTCCCTGATAGGGGGATAAGGGTTTTATCTGATGAGGTCTCCCTCTATATCTCGTCCTCCTCTTCCGACGTCATAAAGGCGATAGTGGAGGGGTTTATGGACAGTCCCCTTTTGAAGATCGGGGATGCCTCTTTTGTTGCCGAGGACATAAAGGTTCTCCGTGAACCCAGGCTTGGAAACGGTGTTCTCTTTTCAACCCTCAGTCCGCTAATGGTTCGCAGTTTAAAACTGGAAGGGGGCAGGATGAAAGTCTGGGATCTTTATCCAAACGAGAACACCTTCTTTGAGCGACTCAGGAAGGTTATGCTTATGCGTTACTCTGCCCTCAATGGTAGCATGCCCGAAAACAGAGACTTCAACGTAGACGTTATAAAATTCAAGCCGGTTCGAATTCTGGTCAGGGATACGTACTACCGCGGATCACTTATGGTGTTCCGTTATCACGGCTCAATGGACATAGCCCGCTTCGGATACGAGAATGGTTTTGGGGAGAAGACGAGGTACGGTTTTGGCATGGTGAAAGTTATAGATGAAGAATCAGTGAAAAAAGACCGAGGGCAGTCTCAATAAGCCACACTATTGCGACGAGCATTGGCTCAGTTACCCTAACCCCCCTCATTATCAGTCCTAGAAAGCTTGGGTATGGGGGGGCCTGAAGGGTTCCGTCCTCCCTCAATGTTGTCCTTCCATGCCGCCTTACCCCGAACCGGACACTCGTTTTTATAAGAAAGTCCAAGAAATGCGGGAGGAGCAGTAGCGCGGCGTAAGCCTCCACCTTCCCCACGATTCCCACTGTGCCTATGAGTGCCCCAAGGGCAAGTGTTCCGGTGTCCCCGGGAAACACCCTGGCCGGGTATCTATTCCACCAGAGGAACCCAAGGGACACAGCGGCACCGGTGAAGGCAAGGATCTGCGCGTTGCCCCCTGTGATCAATCCTAGAAAGAAGAGGGCTATTCCCGCCGTTCCAACTTCCAGTCCATTGAAACCGGCTAGGAGGTTGACGAGGTTTGCCGAGCCTGTGACGAAGAGCACTGCAAACAAAGGGTACA
>JALVUT010000121.1 GCA_027035445.1 Thermococcus sp. | reverse complement strand
ACGTCGAAAGCGTTCATTATTGCGGCTACTGCTGGCTTCCTGTTGAACGGTCTCGAAAAGCTGATGTAGTGCCACCCTTTGTAGTCGGGAGTGAACACTGCCCACTGAACGAATGGAATGCCGAGAGCGTCCCTGAGTTCGTCTATCAGGTCTGGGGGAACGAATAAATCAGCGATGCTGACCGTTTCTTTCCCCGATAGAGAAGTTGCGACCCTCATTTAATCAAACTAATCAAGAAATAAGAAAAAAGTTTTTAGCACTCAAACACTATCGAACAACATGAAGGTCTGCCTCAACACGAAAGACGCATTCTGGTGCCCTTCTGCGTACGCAAAGCTATCCGAGTACCTCGTTGCCCTCATCAAGAAGCACCAGTGGGTTGTCCAGTCCCCCGTTGGGATGAGTGGTGGAGTTGCCGTGATTGGGGGAATACCAATCTACGGCAAGTTCGTTGAGATGACAGGCGAAGACGTGGCAGAGTGGATTTTCAAGAAGGAGAAATGCGACGTTTACATGACCGTTGCGGACGTGTGGTGGTTTAACAGGATTGAGAAGCTCAACCTGCCGTGGGTGTGCGTTGCAACTATTGACTACGAGGAGATACCTGACTTCGTGGTCAGCAGGCTGGAGAATGCTTTCGCCATCATCCCAACGTACAGGAAGCTCGAAAAGTTGCTGAACAAAGCAGGTTTGGAAACACTTCAAACAGCGTATTACTGCGGTTACGCTCCATACTTCCAGCCACTCGCCGACACGAAGGAGGAAATTCTAAAGAATTTCATTCGGACGAGGTCATCGATGTTCGGGAACGCTGACTTTGGCATAACGATAGTGGCGATGAACTCGAGAAGGAAGGACTTTGACACAATGTTCAAAGCCGTCAGGGTATTTCAGGAGAACAACCCGGACATCAGGGTGAAGGTGTGGGTTCACGCCATGCCAAATGTAACGACTGAATACGACCTCGTCGCACTCGCAAGAGCACACGAGATTGCAGTTACCTTTCCCGACCCGATAGCATACAGTTATGGGTTCGAGGAGCAAGACATGGTCCGCATATACAACGTGTCGGACTGCCTGCTCAGTCTAACCGGAGGGGAAAGTGGCAACCTCGTAGCAGTGGAAGCGCAGGCGTGCGGCGTGCCGGTAGTAGCTACGGACTACACGATAAACCCGGAAATCTGCCTGAAAGACTTCCTCGTTCCCATTCGTGATTTATACTACACGCCAAACCCGCCACTCCTGAAGGCGAGAGCAGACCCATACAAAGCGGCTGACAGGCTCGAGGACGTGCTGAACTCCAATCCCGACGTATTGATGAAGAAGTGCAGGAACAGGGTCAGCGGGTTCTGCTGGACGGAGATAGCCAGTGTTTACGCTGAAAGACTGGACGAGATTGAGGAGATGCTCGACGAGAAGTGCGTTAGGCCGCCGACGGGAAACACGCCTGCTGAAGAGGTGAGAGCGTGAAGATTGCTTGGGTTGACGACTACAACTGTCTGGAGCACGGTGGAGGAAGTGCGTACACAGACAGGCGACTCGCTTACGAGGGAATAAGGAGAGGGCACGAGCTGGTGTTCGTTACGCCACAATCCCCTCTAACAGAGGATGTTGACGCCGTAATCTTCCACAACATCTATTACTTCGACAGAAAAGTAATCGATAGGCTTGCAAGGAAGCCATACGTGTTTCACAGCCACGACTACAACTTCTGCAGGTGGAGGCTGTGGTTTCCAGCGGAGGAGAAGTGCAGGAAGTGTGCGAAGTGGTGGGAGAAGTTCGTTAATGGAGCAGAGCTTTGCGTGTTTCTGTCTCCACTGCACCTGAAGACGTGGCAGAAGGTAATGGACGTGGATGGAGAGTGCATACCGTCAGCGATAAACCCAGCCCCGTGGATTAGGGCGAGGCACGAACAGCACGAAGTGGAGGAGAACAGCTACCTCGCCGCAAATCCGTACAGCTTCAAGGGGCTGGACAATCTTCTCGATTTTCAAGCGAGAAACCCCGGGAGGTACTACTGGGTAGGCAGTACTGACCAGCCGGACAGGCTGAAAGGATGGACGTACTTGGGCTTCAGGAGGTATGATGAGCTTCCAAAAGTGTTCGCATCGAAGGAGACTTTCGTCCACCTACCACCCCGGCCATCTCCCTTTGATAGGACGGTGGCAGAAGCCATACTGGCTGGAATGAAAGTGGTAACTAACAGGAACGCTGGCATAACGTCCTACAAGTGGTGGAACGACCGTGTCAAACTCGCTCAGAAGGTGGCGCATGCTCACCACGAGTTCTGGGACGCAGTTGAGGAGGTGTTACCGTGGCCATAGCGACTGTGGTAATCCCAACGCTGAACGAGGAGAAGAACATCGCCAACGTCTTGTCAGACCTTCAGAACCAGACTGTGAGGAACAAAGTAATAGTGGTTGACGGTGGGAGCAGAGACAGGACAGTGGAGATAGCCCGCTCCTACGATGTCGAAGTAATCGTCAGACCCTCATCAGTTGGGCTGGCGAGGCACATCGGAACGGTGAAGGCATCCACGCCCTTGGTACTGCACACGGACGCAGACGCAAGGTTGCCACCGGAGTGGGTGGAGAGCCACGTGCACAGGCTGAAGAAGTGGAAGGTGGTAACGGGAAGCGTGCTGCTTCCAGCAGGTTCGCCACTTGCGAGTGTAAACCCGTGGCTCGTTCAGTGGCAGGAGCTTGGGGCGAAGTTCGGACACGTGATGGCGGCGAACCTGTCCTTCAGAAAGAGCGTTTACACGAAAGAAACGGCGTTCCCCAACACGAGGATAGCAGAGGACGTGCTGTTTCTGAGAAAAGTGAAAAGAAAGTTCGGGAACGTTCACCTGCACGACCCGCACATAAAAGTGTGGATGCTCTACAACCCGGTGAGCTGGTTCAGGAGATGGCTTCAAGAAGTAGCTTCGAGATGCGTTCCGCGGAATCCTGAAGAGTAAGCTTTTTTCTCAACACATACTGCCTGTCCACAGTTGGTTTGTGTTCCCTGACATACTCAATCAGCTCGACGAACTCTTCCTCGTCGTGCCAGTAGTAGATGTTGTTCCCGTACACTTCTCTTAAAACGGGTAGCTCGTAGGCGATTACGGGTGTACCCGAGTAGATGGCTTCCGCACCCGGGATGAAAAAGCCCTCCCATATCGAAGCGTGTACGAGAGCCAAACTCCTCTGCAGTACCGTGTACTTCACTTCCTCCGTTACCGCACCCGGAAGAAGAATGTTCGGCTTCGCCCGCCTTCTTACCTCCTCGTGCAGTCT
>JALVUT010000120.1 GCA_027035445.1 Thermococcus sp. | reverse complement strand
GGCTCATCTTGTACACGTGCTCCATCATCCTCATGGTCTTTAGGTCCTCCTTTGAGGGCTTCCACATGGCCAGGGCTTCTGCTCGGGTTATAACTATGATCTGGGGTTCTTCCTTGAACTTCAGCCCTCTTATCTCCTGAACCTCCTTCAGGATCTCCCTGGCCTGCTGGAGGACGGGTTCAGTCTCACAACTAACCTTAACGGCAGCATAGGTGATGGTGAAGAAGAGAAGCACCAGCAGGACTGCGGTTAGCTTTCTCCCGAATCCGTGCATGGTATATATTTGGAGGAAATGGTTAAAAGACTTTCAGTCCTTGAACTCCACGAACTCCTCTTTCATGCCCTCTTTGGTTATGACAATGACCTGTATCTTTTTGCTACCTGTGTAAACGTCCCTTTTTCCTGCCGTCTTTACGGCCCTTACGGCAAGCTCCCTCGCTTCCTCAACGTTCATGTCCTTCTTGTACCCGTCCTCAAGAACGGCTATCGCGAATGGGCTTCCTGAGCCAGTCGAGGTGTAATCGTCGAATACCAGACCGCCAAGGGGGTCAAGGTTCGCCAGCGTGGGCTCATCGACGTAGCCACCGATTATTATCTGTACCATGTAGGGGAACCACTTGTTCTCCTGAAGAACGTTGCTGAGCAGATTGGCCATGGCCCGCGTTGTCATTGACCTTCCCCACGTAAACTGATAGTACCTGGCCTCCGCCTCCAGCATCCTGGCCAAGGCCTGCACGTCCCCGACGCTTCCAGCGGTTGTGATGGCTATCCTGTCGGTTATAGGGACTATCTTCCTGATGTTGAGCGTTTCGACCATGTGGTCGAGTGAAGCCTGGGTGTCGGCGGCGAGCACGACCCCATCTTTAACCTTTATCCCCACGGTGGTGGTTCCGGTCTTCTTGGTTTCCATCCTCTCACCCCTGAGCCTATCTTCCCCTCATGTTTTAAACCTTTGCTAGGGTATTGCAAGGAGCACTCTCTCCCCCTCGACCTTCAGTATCCTCACCTTAACCCCGTACACTTCCTCTAGGACGGATGGTTCAAGCTCTTCAGGGTTTCCCTCCCATTTCTTCCTACCCTGATGGAGCAGTATCAGCCTGTCCGCGTAGGTCAGTGCGAGGTTCAGATCATGGAGGACCGGAACGGTTACGTGTTCATTCTTCATTTCCCTCAGCAGATCCATCACTTGGAGGGCATGGTTTATATCCAGGTGGGATGTAGGCTCATCCAGTAGCACAACCCTGCTGTCCTGTGCCAGCGCCCTTGCTATCAGGGCCAGCTGATACTCCCCTCCGCTGAGGTTTGTCACAGGCTCATCTTTCCTTTCCCAGAGACCAACTTTCTCAAGAGCCCTTTTCACGCTCCCCCGGGTTGTGTAGGTCCCCATCTCAACGAATTCCCATATCGTGAACATGAACTCAGGGATGGAGCTCTGCGGGACGTACGTTATCAACTTTGCTCTCTTTTTGGGCTTCAGCGAGAGTACGTCAGTCCCGTCTATTCTGACGTGTCCCCTTGGTTTCAATATTCCCACCATGCACTTCAGGAGCGTTGACTTTCCAGCACCATTGGGTCCGATTATGGCGAGCAGTTCACCTTTCCGGGCCGAGAACTCAACGTTCTTAAGAACGTCCATCTCGCCGTATGAAAAGGAGATGCTGACATCAACCTTCATGCTGAGAACACCCCCCGTCTGTGCTTCCGTAGAAGGTAGAGGAAGAAGGGGGCACCCATGAGTGCCGTTACTATCCCAACGGGGATCTCGGTTGGCCTTGACAGCACCCTGGCGATGAGATCTGCCGTGACGAGCAGTACCCCCCCGAAGAGGGCCGCGGCAGGGGTCAGCCGGCGATGGTTGGGACCAAGCAGGATGCGCATGATGTGCGGTGCTACAAGCCCCACGAACCCTATTATACCAGCGGTTGAAACGGCGAACGCCGTTAGCAGGGCAACGGCACCAATAACTAATTTTCTGTAGAGCGAAACGTCGAGGCCGAGGGCTACACTCTCCTCCCCAAGGAGCAGGAGGTTGAGCTCGCGCCATTTCCATATCAGGAAACCTGTACCCAGGAGGGCTACCACGGCCATTTGCCCCACATCACTCCACGATGCGCCGTTGAAGCTACCCATCATCCACATCCACGTAACGCGAGCCCTCTCACCCTCCTTGAGTATGATGTACCATGTCACGGCACTGGCCATGAACCCATACGCAACTCCCGCCAGAAGGAGGGTGTCTACCGGAACGTTCCCGTTAACTTTCGCTGCGCTGTAAACAACGAGGACTGAGAGCACGGCAGATAACAGAGCGAAGGTTCCCATCTGGGAGGGAGCATAGACCGATGCTACTGCAGCCCCGACGCTTGCACCCGCACTCACCCCTATGATGTACGGATCGGCCAGGGGGTTTCTAAACAGCGCCTGTGCTGCCACACCTGCGGACGCGAGTGCCAGGCCAACGAGGTATGCCAGCAGAACCCGGGGGAGTCGTAGTTCCCATATTATAATGAAGAACTTCGGGGGTTTAAACGTTGGGGTAACATGAAGGGCCCTTTCTATCCCGTAGGCTATACCTGCACCCACTTGAGATGCGGGGACTTTTACAGAGCCAACGTAAACGGCCAAGGAGACAGACAGGAGTGAGAGGAATACAAGTGATGGGAGCCACCTCTTCATGTGCCTGGATTTTTTGTCCATTCGTTTAAATCTTTCGGATGGGTGTGAACTCACGTGAACTGTCATCATCAGCTTTAACGGCCCCTTCACTCCAGGGGTGAACGCCCGTACTTCAGGAACACCCTGAGCTCCGGGCTCTCCTTTTTTATTATGTTCAGGAGCGCTGCGAGTTCGGCTTCAAAGCTCTTTTTCTCTATCTTAACACCTTCATGTGCCCTCTGCAGCGGTCTGAAGTATCCATTGCTCTCGTGCCATAGCGCCCTGCCCAGGAGTTCGTCGTCTATGCGGCCGTTTGTCTGAAAGAGGTATATCACACCCCCTTTCATCGTCCGTATGTATGCCATGGCAACCCCGTTTTCGATGTACTGCTCAACCGTTGGGAAGTGTTTTCTCAGAACCTTGGGCAGGCGATGGCTTATCGATCCTCCGCCCTGGGTTATAATGTAGTAGCCCGGTATTTCCTCCCCGAACTTCTTCCGCAGGTAAGCGTCCAGGTATGGGACGTCGACCACGTCTATCCCCAGTTTCTGGGTGAGTTTTCGGTTGTAGAAGCTCTTGGCCACGTAGATGAGCTTTTTATCTAGAAGCCTCTCCAGGGAGTAGAGGTACTCAACGTAGCCCAGTACCACATGAACGGCGTTGCGGGCGTCCTCCAAG
>JALVUT010000119.1 GCA_027035445.1 Thermococcus sp. | reverse complement strand
GCAAGGAACATATGGAGGCACGAAACATGTTCGGATACTGGGGAAAAATTCTGAGGGTAAACCTCTCCACTGGGAAAATTAGCGAAGAAACCTTTGACGAAAAGTTCGCCCAGAAGTGGCTTGGAACTAGGGGTTTCGGGATCCACTACCTCCTCAAGGAGATCGACCCGAAAGTTGACCCGCTGAGCCCGGACAATAAAATACTCTACACTACCGGTCCACTGACAGGAACCACGGCACCAACCGGTGGGAGGTACATGGTTATAACCAAGAGCCCTCTGACAGGCTATATAGCGATGGCCAACTCGGGCGGCTTCTTTGGAGCCGAGCTCAAGTTCGCCGGCTGGGACGCTGTTATAGTGGAAGGAAAAGCTGACCATCCGGTTTACCTGTACATCAACGATGACCATGTTGAGCTCAAGGACGCATCCCACCTCTGGGGCAAGCGCGTTGGTGAGACAGAAGAGGCCCTAATGGAGGAAATAGGGGACAAACACATCCAAATTGCATCTATCGGCCCGGCTGGTGAAAACCTCGTAAAGATTGCAGCAGTTATGAACAATGGTCACCGTGCCGCCGGAAGGGGTGGCGTAGGTGCGGTTATGGGGAGCAAGAAGCTCAAAGCCATAGTTGTCAGGGGACACAAGCGTGTTGAAGTTGCGGACAGGAGCAAGTTTACGAGCGTTGTTAAGGAGAAGATTGAGAAGTTAAAGAAGGATCCGGTAGCGGGCGGCGGACTGCCGAACTACGGTACCGCGGTTCTGGTTAACATTATAAACTCAAACGGCCTCTACCCGACCAGAAACTTCAAGACCGGCGTCTTCGAGTACGCTGAAGAGCAGAGCGGCGAGGCCATGACCGCGAAATACTTGGTCAGGAACAAGCCGTGCTACGCCTGTCCGATCGGCTGTGGAAGGGTCAACAAGGTTGGAACCGTGGGGATTACCGAGGGGCCGGAGTATGAAAGTACCTGGGCACTTGGGGCCCACCTCGGCATAAACGACCTCGCGAGCATCATCGAGGCCAACCACCTCATAGACGACCTTGGAATGGACACCATTTCCACGGGAGGAACCCTTGCCACCGCTATGGAGCTCTACGAGAAGGGGCTTCTCAAGCAGGAAGACCTCGGCGAGGACGCCCCTCCGTTCAGATGGGGCAACACCGAGGTTCTCCACTATTACATCGAGAAGATAGCCTACAGGAAGGACTTCGGAGACAAACTGGCGGAGGGTGGCTACCGTCTTGCTGAGGCGTACGGTGGAACCGAGTACTTCATGGGCGTCAAGAAGCAGGAGCTCCCAGCCTATGACCCGAGGGGAGCGGAGGGGCACGGTCTCGGCTACGCCACCGACAACCGTGGCGGGGATCACATCAAGGCTTACATGATCAGCCCTGAGATACTCGGTTATCCATACAAGATGGATCCGCATGACATAAGCGATGAGAAGGTCAAGATGCTCATACTCTTCCAGAACCTCACCGCGATAATAGACGCCGCCGGCCTCTGTGTTTTCACAACCTTTGGCCTTGGAGGGGACGACTACCGTGACATGCTCAACGCTGCAACCGGCTGGGATCTGACCACCGAGGAGTATCTTAAGATAGGGGAAAGGATATGGAACGCGGAGAGGCTCTTCAACCTTAAGGCGGGTCTCGACCCGCTCAGGGAGGACACCCTGCCCAAGAGGCTCACGGAAGAGCCGATGCCGGACGGCCCCAATAAGGGACACGTCGTCAGGTTGAAGGAGATGCTGCCGCGCTACTACTCCCTCAGAGGCTGGACTGACGATGGAAGAATAACGGAGAACAAAATCAAAGAGCTGGGCCTTGAGGAGTTCCTGTGAGTCCTCCCCTTATTTTTGTTTGGTTCCCTGCAACAGGTTCCATAAACTGACAACGGTACATCAGTGGATGTGCCCGCTCTCCTTCTCCTCTTCTATCTTTTCCTTCCAGTGAGGGTCGACCTCAAGAACCTGCTCTATGAAGGCTCTGACGACGTCCTTAATTGGGCCGTAGGCACCGGTAACGACCTCTATTCCGAGCTGGTTGAAAAATCCTATCGCTTTCTGACCCATGCCGTAGGCCAGAACCACCTCTCCATCATGCTCTTTGACGAAGTTGGGCAGATCCCCCGGGCCGTGCTCTTCGAAGGGAACCTCGACGACCTCGGAGCCTTTAATCTCGTTTCCATCGATGTCAACGAAGACGAAGTATCTGGCTCTCCCAAAGTGCCTGCTAACGTTACTCTCAAGCCCTTTCTCATCCTCTGCCGGAACGACTATTCTCATCTTGACACCCCCTTAATCAGTGAAACTTCCTTCAGATATAAACTTTGTGCATATGCAAACACTTATTCCCGAGAGCATCCGCCCGCTGCATGGTCACATCCTTCCCGTTATGGGGGGTGATGTGGAGATGTTAGTCTGTTAAATGATCGCACTGTTACCCATATCTGACCAGAAAAACTTAAAAATAATTAGGGCAGTCTAATTAATGAATATATTTTAAAATGAAAAGAGATTGAGGTGATGGAAGTGTTCAGGAAGGTGCTGTTTCCAACGGATTTCAGCGAGGGTTCTTACAGGGCAGCCAAGCGCTTTGAGGAAATGAACAGGATGAAAGTCGAGGAGTTGATTCTCCTGCACGTGATAGACGAGGGCACACTTGAAGACCTTCTCAATGGATATTCCCTCCTCTATGGGAAGGAGGAGCTTGAGATGGAAGAGGTCAAGAAGAAACTTGAGAGAAAGATCATGGAAAAGCTCCTTGAAAAGGTTGAGAATGTAAAGAGGGCATTCAAGGTGGAAAAGGTCAGGGTGATGGTGAGGTTTGGCTTCCCTTGGGAGGAGATAGTCAGAGTTGCAGAGGAAGAGGACGTATCGCTTATTATCCTTCCAAGCCATGGAAAGCTCGGGTTCTCCCACGAGATCCTCGGTTCAACGACCGTCCGCGTACTGAGGAAGACAAAGAGGCCCGTCCTCATAATCAAGACTCACTGCAGTTGCGGGGGTGATGGGGTATGAACTGGCTCAGGCTCAGGAACCACCTTGACAAGTACCTCCCGGTTTACGTCACCCTCTCAATGATATTCGGCTTTTATGCGGGTAACCACATCAACATCAAACCTTACCATAACACGCTCAAGCTCCTCAACATGCTCGTCGTTATTAGCATGATTTACCCGATGATGGTCAATCTCCGCCTCGGCGAGCTCAAGAAGGGTGCGAAGCTTGGGAAGCAACTGACGATAGCCCTTACCATGGGACTTGTAATCTCCCCCCTCATCATGTACGGGGCAATCTGGCTCACCGGGCTCTTTCATCCGATGAACCATATGCTCGCCCTTGGACTGCTTCTGGCCGTTGTCGTCCCCTGCTCTTCTATGAGCATAGCCTACACCGGCTTCACAAAGGGTAACATCGAGCTGGCAACTATAGTGGTCGCCCTGAGCTTCACCTTGGCGATTGTCACCGTCCCCGGCTGGCTTAAAATCTTCGCTTCCAGTTATCACGTGGCGATTTCGGCGTGGCTCCTCGTCAGAACCATCCTAGTAGTCGTCGTAACGCCCATGATACTTGGCATGCTCACCCGGACCTACCTTATGGGCAAACTTGGCCCGGAGGGTTTCCTCAGGATAAAGCCAGCCTTTCCCTCAATCTCGCTCCTTGGCATGTACACCATCGTCTTCCTCATCTTCATGGAGAAGGCGAAGCTCATAGCCGGTAAGCCCGGTATCGTCGGGGTAGCATTGATACCACTAGTTCTCTACTATATCACGGCCCTGCTCTTTATGACCCTTGTTGACAGGGCCGCAGGGATTCCCTACAAAGATCATATGGCGATAACCTTCACTTCCGTCGGAAAGAATGAGGGAACAGCAATGGCAATAGCCCTAGCAGCGGGGACCGGTCTTATGGCGATAGCGCCGGCTATAACCCCTGTAGTTCAGATACCTTTCCTGGTTGGTTATGTGAAGGGCTGGAGAAAGATAGCGGGGCTCTGGAAATGCGCGGTGCTGCAGGAGGAAGGGGCAACGGTTTCCGCATGAGCACCTTCAGTCTACCGCTACCTTTTTACCCTTTAGGGACCAGATATATCAAGGGGCGTTGGAGTTGAGGGTTCTTCTGATACTCCCTCCAACCGAGAGTGCGATAAAGAGGGTCGTGGGCACAACGGGTCCGCCCCTGGGTCTCGCTTACCTAGCCTCAATGGTTAGAGATGATCACGATGTCAAAATCATCGATGGTATAGCCGAGGATCTGACGTTCCCCGATGTGATGAGAAGGATCAAGCTCTTTGATCCAGATATAGTCGGGATAACCGCCACCACTTCGGCGATGTACGACGCCTACGCCATAGCGAGGATCGCAAAGAACCTGAATGAAAACGTCTTCGTGGTTATGGGTGGTCCTCACGTCACCTTTGCCCCAGAGCTTACTATGAGGGAGTGCCCCTGCATAGACGCAGTGGTTCGTGGTGAGGGGGAACTCACCTTCAGGGAACTTATTGATGCCTTGGATAAGAATAAGGGGCTCAAAGGGATACTGGGACTGTCTTACAAGGACAGGAAGAGCGGGAAGATAAGAAACGAGCCCCCACGGCCCCTTATAAAGAACGTGGACGAGATCCCGATACCCTCCTATGACCTCCTTCCGATGGAGGAATACGTCGCCGATGGGACACCTTTCGGTACGGTAATGACGAGCAGGGGGTGTCCCTTCAACTGCGCCTTCTGCTCCTCTTCGCTCCAGTTTGGGAAGAGATGGCGCGGTCACAGCGTTGAAAGGGTCATCGAAGAACTCTCAATCCTGCGCAACGAGTACGGCAAGAGGGAAATAGAGTTCCTCGACGATACCTTCACCCTCAACAGGAGGAGGGCCGTTGATATTCCAAGGAGAATAAAGGAGGAGGGGCTTGACGTAACCTGGACTGCATCCTCAAGGGTCAACACCTTCAGCGAGAAGATAGCGAGGGCGATGAGAGCCGGTGGCTGCCACACCGTGTACTTTGGGATAGAATCGGGTTCCCAGAGAACGCTGGATTTCATCGGGAAGGGGATAACCCCTCAGCAGTCCATTGATGCCGTTAAAACTGCAAAAAAAGCCGGCCTCCGGGCACTGGGTTCTTTCATAATAGGTTTTCCTGAGGAAACCAGAGAGGAGATAGATACAACCATAGGGTTCGCCAAGAGAGTTGGCGTTGATTTTGCCCAGTTCACCGTGGCAACCCCCTACCCTGGAACGAGGCTCTGGCAGTATGCGGTAGAGCACAGCCTTCTTCTGACCCGCAACTGGAGGAAGTACACGACTATCGATCCCGTTATGAAATTAAAGTACTTCACCCCCGAGCAGATATCGAAGCTTTTGAGAAAGGCCTACCTCTCATTCTACCTTCGTCCTAAGGTTCTCATAAAAGATGTGATTGAACGTCGTGGCTTTATCCTGAGAAGGGCTATACGGGGGGTTCTCAACATCTACTACAGTACTAAAAAGGACAGGGAGGCTTCTAGGATCTCTCTCAAAACGGTTTCTTTTGATTGAGGTGTTGTTGCTATGGCCCTAAAAACCAAAGATAGAGGGTGACCACCTTTAGAAATCGAAGGATGATCCGTTGCTTCATGCCGTTACGCTCTGCCATACTTCTTTTATGAAATTCTTTGCGTCGCTCATGGACTCCATCCTGACGGCCCTTCTGCTCCTAACCAGATACTCCACGGCACCCGCATACTGGAGTGCGTACTTGCCGACGAGCTGAGCCCCGTTCAGCCTGCCGTTTTCGATGAAGAGCTTCGCTATGTGTGAGCCGTGCCATACCTCTTTCCTTGCGCCTGTGAAGGTTCCTATCGAGGCAAAGACCTTGTCGAATATCGTTATTATGTTCATGTTTATCGAGCCTCGGTAGTGCTTTTCAACCCCAAGCATGTTGTATCCCGCGACCCGGCCCTGCTCCCTCGCGAGAGGCCAGATGGCGAAGATGCCGTAGCGGCCCGTTATCAAATCCCGGGTCTCGGCGCAATCCCCGGCGGCGTAGACATCCTTTACATTTGTTCCCATCCTCTCGTCAGTCAGGATTCCACCACGCTCTCCCAAGGCAATCCTGCCGTCCACAAAGGATAGGTTGGGTCTCACACCCAGCGCCGCCACTATCAGATCTCCATAGACGATACCGCACGGTGCCTTTATTCCCTCCACGGGTTCTCCAACCAGCTCTACACTCTTCTCGAAAAGAACCTTCACGCCGTTGAGTATCATGACGTCCCTGATTATGTCGGAGATATCCTCATCAAAGAGCCTTCTGAGGATCCTTGAGCGACAGATTATTATGGGATCAGCTCCAAGCCTCCTGAGGGCTATGGCAGTTTCAACAGCGACAGGCCCGGCACCTATTATTATCACCCTGCCCCGTATCCGCTTCAGCCTGTCGGCGTCTTCAATTGTCCTAACCCCTATGACATTCTCTCTCCTGAACTGGGGGATTATGTTGGGCTTCGCTCCGCTGGATATAAGCAGCCTGTCGTAATCTATCTCCTCTCCGTTGTCGAGGGAGACCCTCTTTTTCTCCACATCGATGTTCTCGACCTCCCGCCCCATCACGTAGTCTATGCCGCTGGAGCGCACGAAGCGCCAGTTCCATATGAAAAGCTTTTCCCTCCTCACCGTCCCCTCTATGTAGTAGGGGAGCGCTGCCGGAGAGTATGGTAGTGTCTTCTCGCGGTTTATTACCACGATCTCATCCTCGGAGTTTTCGCTTATCGTTTCGGCAGCTGCAGTTCCTGCCCCACCTGCCCCAATAATAACGTGTCTCATCCCAGATCACCCAGTCCGAGCATTTTTAACATATTCGGATCCGGAACACCGTTTTCATCCCACCCTCTGAGGGAGTAATAAACAAGCCTCATCCTGTTCAGCTCTTCCCTGTTAATGCCGTATTCACCTGTAAAGAGCCTCTCCGAGATTTCATCCTGTCCTTTGCCATATTTTAAGTTAAAGAGCCTTTCCAGGGATCTGATTCTCTCTGCCAGCATCATGAACTCCTCTTTTGTTATGGTTTCCCCGGTGACAGCTTTGTGAGCTTGAGCCCACAGTTCAAGAGGTGTTGTAAGGAGCGCGATAACACAGACGCCTAAGCTGTCTGCTATGATGTGCATGTTCTCCCAGAGTACCGCGAGTTTTACTTTACTTGACGAATAACTCCAGGGATAAGCTGCTTCTATGTCCCCCACGAATCTGGTTGCAACGGTCTCTGCCTGCTCTTTCTTTATGTAGTAGTAAAACTCTGGGAAGCCGTATAATGCTCTATTCACGCTCCCCGAATCAGCAACCGCTGAGATTAAAGCAGAACCTATGAAGGGCCTTATGTCGCTGCTCCAGGACTCCATTCCACCCTTCACATAAACTGCTGGAACTCCAAAGTGCTCACTCGCTTTTTTAATTCCCTCTGCAAATATGTCTCCCTCTCCTTCCCTCCTCACAATTTTTTCAATGAAATCTAGAATCTCCTCACTTCCGAGTTCCACTTTTCCCAGACGGGAGGCATAGGCTACTACAGCAACTGTGCTCATCATGTCGAGACCTTCGCTCTGGCACTTCTGGTAGACCTTCCATGCAAGCTCCGGATCATCAATCTTGAGGGTGAAGACTGCCGCCGGAAAAGTCCCCTGACAGAGGTTTATGGGGAGTGTTTCTCCATCATATTGCACAAGACCCCAGCATCTCAAAGGACAGGAAAAGCAGCTTGCTCTTCCAACTGTATGCTCTTCAAAGAACTCTCTTGCTTTCAAAGCAGCCTCCTCGGCCTTCTCCCATTCCCTTTCGTAGTCCCCAAAGTAGGGCATCCTCAGGTTCAGTATCGTCGGTACGAAGTTCCTGTGCCAGTCCTTGAAGCGGAGGAACTCCCCGCTCTCCATTATGCTCTCCTGTATCTCCTGGAACACGCTCATGAGCTCCATTGGATTATAGGGATTTGCTCCCTTCGTGCCATGAACAAGGATTGCCTTCAACTTCTTTGCACCCATAACGGCCCCGAGACCACCACGCGATGCGAGGTTTCTGTGAGAGAACGAGATTCCCGCAAACTTAACCATTCTTTCTCCGGCTCGTCCAATGCATGCCACTCGTAAATCTGGATGTCCGTGGGTGAGATAGTCTATTGTGTCAAAGACGTTTAATCCCCAGAACTCTTCCGCAGATTCAAAAGAAACTTCATCGTTGTCAATTTTTATATAAATTGGGTTTTCTGCGTTTCCCGTGATGACTATTCCGTCGTAGCCGGCGAACTTTAATGCAGATGGGAAATCTCCACCCGTGCTGCTCCCCCCCAGGAGGCCCGTGATAGGCGATACACCGACAACGTCCATCCTTGAGCCGGAGGGCACGAAGGAGGTTAGCGGCCCCGTCATAAAGACTAGGGCGTCAGGATGCTCGTAGAGGATTTTGGTTGCTATTCCCCGTCCTCCCAAGAATTTTTTAGCATATCTGTCAGTTGGTTCGGTTTTAACCTGTCTTTTTGTTAAATCCACAAAAAGAATTTTGTTTGTGTATCCAAACATCCTTATCACCATTCAAGTCCGTATTTTTTCAGTGTTTCATCCGTGGGAATTCCATTTTCGCCCCAACCTCTGAGGGAGTAATATTCGCTTTTCATCCTCTCAAAGGCATCCCGGTCTATTTTAACCCCTTTCCAGGGCCCGGAACGTATAACACTCTGAAAGAACTTTGGTGAAATTATATCTCTGTTTCTATCAACTCCCCTTCTTACGTTAAACATCCTCTCAAGGGTTCTTATCTTCCCAGCTAAAAAGTGAAGTCCTTCAACCCTCATGGATATGCCAGTGGCGGCTGTATATGAGGCACTCCAGAGATCAAGGGGTATAGAAAGCAGTGGTGTATCACATACTCCAAGGGAATCCGCTATGATGTGTTCGTTCTCAAAATACACAACTAATGCCGCCTTTCCTTCATAGTTGGTAGGTTCCGCTGCTTTTTCACTTCCCACTATCTTCTTGGCGACTTTCTTTGCTTTTTCTGGTTTTGTGTAGTATGAAGATGCCGGGAATCCATGGATTGCCCTGCTTATGCTGCCACTTTCGGTAACCGCGGCCGCAAGTGCAATACCCCGAAATGGCCTTATATCGCTGCTCCAGGACTCCATCCCTCCTTTAACATAAACCGCCGGGACTCCAAAGTGCTCACTCGCTTTTTTAATACCCTCTGCAAGCACATTCCCTGAACCCTCGCGATTGGTTATCTTGTCTATAAGAGTGAGAACTTCTTCGCTTCCAAGTTTAACCAGCCCGAGAGTTGATGCGTATGCCACAATGGCGGCAGTGCTCATTATATCCATTCCCTCCCTCTGGAGCTTGAGATAAACCTTCCAGGCGAGTTCTGGGTCTTTTATTTTGAGCATGAATATTATTGCTGGAAAAGTACCCTGACATGCTACCATCGGTGCTTCTTCTCCTTTATACTCAATCCATGCCCAGCATCTCAGGGGACATGCAAAGCAGCTGTTGGGTTTTAGAACAGCCATTTCTTCGAAGAAATGTTTTGAATTCTTTGCTGCCTCTTCTGCATCTTCCCAGAAGTCTTCCTCATAATCGCCGAAGTAGGGTCTTTTTGCCTTGAGAAGGGCAGGTGAGATATTTGCGTGCCAGTTTTCATATTTTTTAAAGCTGGGGCTCTTGATAAGAGTGCTCTCAATTTCAAAGTTATACTCCAGGAGCTTTTCTTGGTCGCTAACCTTTATTCCTTTCGTTCCTGCAACTGCAATAGCTTTAAGATTCTTGCTCCCCATTACTGCACCGAGACCACCGCGGGATGCGAGATTGCGCTTTGAGAAGCTTATCCCGGCCATCTTGACTAGATTCGCCCCTGCTTTTCCTATGCAGGCAACCTGCACGTCCTCTCTTCCCAGACTCTTTATGCAATCTACAGTATCATAAACATTATACTCCCAGCATGCTTCTGCATCGTGAAACGTAATCTCATCGTCTATTATTCGTATCCCCACAGGCTTTTTGCTCTTTCCTTTTATCACAATTCCATCATAGCCGGCAAATTTTAAAACTGCACCAAAATCTCCACCAGCACTGCTGCCTCCCAGGAGATTTGTTACAGGAGAGAGGGAGACCACGTCTATCCTGGAACTCGATGGTGCAACTCCCGTTAGGGGGCCCGTCATCATTATGAGAATGTTATCAGGCTCCAGAGCATTTACATGGGGAGGAATCATGTCATAGGCTATCTTTGTAGCTATCCCTCTCCCTCCAAGGAAATCTTTTGCATATCTTTCTGTTGGAATCTTTTTAACAACGTGGGTGCCCAGATCTATTACGAGGATCTCCCCCGCGTATCCTATCATTCAATCCGCCTCCCCGTATAGCACCCTAACGCCCCTCCTTCTTGATTCGGGAACCTCTTCATCGGGAACAACTTCAATGGCATCCATCGGACAGTATTTCGCACACTGAGGGTCTCCCCCGCACAGGTCACATCTTATCATCCTGTGGCCAATATAATCATAGAGAACACCTCCAATCGGACAGACAAGGGTGCACATCTTGCAGCGGATGCACTTGTCGTCGTCTACAACCCTCACATCGCCGTCCATATGAATGGCTTCCATTGGGCATACCAGTTCACAGGGTGCATCTTCGCACTGAAGGCACATTATGGGGAATTTCTCCCCCTTATACCCTATTACATGAATCCTTGATAGATCCGGGTTTATCACTCCCTCGTGGCTTAGAGAACAGACCATTTCACATGTATGGCAACCTATACATCTATCCTCATGTACGATCAGGTAAGGCATTATATCCACCAAAATATATGAAAATAATTTAATATAAAAATGTTTTCAAACAAAAACCAAAGGTTGTGGACAAAACTGGGAACTCTTCTCCTAAAGTTTAAACCTTCTCCTGAGAGGCTGAGAATCCCTCTGTTAGGATTACCGTGCTGATTACAGTAAAACCAGCCACTTAAGCATCCCTTTCTGGCTATCATGAACATGACGAGCACCCCAGGTATCAACCCCATCCTTGTAGGGGATCTTGGAATCATCCCCCATCATTGAAGTCAGGAGACAGGAATCATGGGAATGCCGCGAGTCTGACCCCCTCCCTAGCCGTGAACGGTGGGGTTTGGAAAAGAAAAGATCAAGAGCAGAGCCACTATGAAAACACCACCCGATAGCCAGGAGTCCATTACGTACCCTGCAATTCGTAACAACGGGCTTTTTAACTCCTGTTCTTCTCGACATCTTGCTCAGAGGGAGGGGGTTCGATACGTAGGCACTGCTTCCCCAGGGGCTTATCGACAGTTCTTTACCCGATTTCATGAGATGTCCCTCAGTATCGGGGTGCCCCACGAACCTGCCGTTGCAGCTGGGCTCAGCCTTCACCCTTAGCCTCACTGCCTCTTCCCCTGCTGCAGCCAATCCCCTTCATTTCGACCCCTGATTTTCAATTGCACCTTTTAGATTCATGTGCTTTTCCTTCGGGATAGGTGAACAGGTAATAGAACATGTTTTTCAGCTCGCCGTAGACTACCGGCTGCTCAGAGCCGTCTTCCTACCTCGTAGCCCTCCTTAACGGCGCTCGCTATGTTCCTCACGGACTTCGCGTCCCCGATTATGTGGTACTCAACGCCGTCTATGACGAAGGGAACATATGATCTCATGCCGAAGGCCCCGACGATGACGTCGCACTTTATCATCTCATTCTCTCCCGTCTCGGTGTTCTCAACGATTGCGTAGCCATCTCCAGCGCTCACGAAAACCCTGCCGGTCAGAATAGGTATCTCCCTCTCCTCAAGCTTCCTCAGGAGGTAGCCACGGGTTATCCTCTCCACGTTGGGGAGAATTGCCGGACTGCGCTTGATTATCTTCACGCGGTTGTTGAATTGGGCCAAATAAAGGGCAGTCTCCACCCCTACGAGTCCCCCGCCGCCGATGAGGACTTCTTTGCCCTCGACCTTCACCTCTCCCCTGAGGATTCTGTCGAAGGGGATTATCAGGCCCCTCTCGCCGGAGCAGGGGAGTATCGGGTTCGCACCGGTCGCTATCACCACCGCCTCCGGGTTGAACTTCATGACGTCCTCCTTGGTGGCCCTGCCCTTGTGGAGGTGGACGTTGGGCATCTCAGAGAGGGCGTTGTGGTAGTACTCGATGAGCCAGCCTATCTTTTCCTTCCCCGGAGGAACCTTCGCGAGGACGAGCTGGCCGCCGAAGACCTCGTAGAAGAGATGCACCTCATGCCCTCTGAGCGCCGCCACCCTTGCAGCTTCAAGTCCGCCGGGGCCGGCACCGATTATTGCCACAACGCGCTTCCTCGGAGCCGGCTGGATCTCCTCCTCGTTGCCGACGTTGGCGTTGGCGCCGCACCTTATCGGCCCATTCTCGTCGTGTACTGCCTTGATGCACTCGCTGCACCCGATGCAGCGCCTTATGAGATGCTCCTTACCCTTGGCGACCTTCTTTACCCAGTCCGGGTCCGCTATGAGCGTCCTTCCGAGGACGACGAGGTCTGCCTGCCTCTCAAGAACCCTCTCCGCGACCGCCGGCTCCCTTATCATCCCCACCGCCGCCACTGGAACCGGTAGAGGCCTTATCTTCTCGGCCAGATAGGCGCGCCAGGCCTGGGGATAGTGCATCGGCTCAAGGCGCTTCTCCTTTGGGCCTAACCCTATATCCGCCTGGATCATGTCGTAGCCCGCTTTGGCAAGTTCCAGAGCTATCTCGCGTCCCATGCTCAGGTTTATACCCCCTTCAAGGAAATCATCAACCGCGAGCCTTATGGTAACCGGGAAGTCCCGGCCGCACTCCACTGCTATGCGCTTCCGCACCTCAACGGCGAACCTCGTTGGTTTACCCCACTCGTCGTCGCGGTGGTTGGTCAGCGGTGAGAGGAACTGATTGATGAGAAGACCGTGAGCAGCCTGCACTTCGACCATGTCAAAGCTCGCTTCCATGGCCAGCCTCGCGGAGTAGGCGAACTTCTCCACAAGCTCCTCAATCTTCTCGGGCGAGAGGTAGTCGGTGCCTATCCTCTTCCACCCCTCGTGGGCAAGCTCGATGGAGAGCTTAACCCCCTCGTGCTCGTGCACCTCGAATGTCAGCCACTCCCAGTCCTTGAGGACAGCCTTTGAGTCTATCCTCGGCTGGAAGGGCATGTGCTTTCCTTCCGGGAAGTCAATGGACGTGTTCTCAACGATTATCAGGCCGACACCGCCCCTCGCGCGCCTCTCATAATGCTTAACGAACCTCTCGGTCAGCCTGCCGTTTCCAAGGGCGAAGTTGGTGGATATGGGTGGAAAAATGGCCCTGTTCATGAGCTGAACTTTTCCGATGTTTATCGGCTTGAATAACTTAGGGTAATCTTCTTTCATTAGGCTCACCAAATAGGGGGGTTTGGGAACCCTTATAAGGATTGGTTCGACTGATATATGTTCCATATGAAAAATTTTCAATCGAATGTCTGAAACGCGGGGGTGGTTCTTTTCCTGGCTTCATGGCTAGTAACAGAAAGCAAAGGTTATTACGCTTGCACCCGAACTAAATCGGGTGATACCATGGGTGCTCCACTTCCACCGATAAGGAGGGAGCCTTACACTGGAGGCAGGACTTTAAAGCCTGAGGATGCTGAAAAAGCGGTGAAGCTCGTCAGGGAGGCGCTTCCATTTTTCCGAGCTGGAGAGCCGATTCTTCATCCTGACCATGTGGACGTTCC
>JALVUT010000118.1 GCA_027035445.1 Thermococcus sp. | reverse complement strand
ACCGGCGGAGGGGTTAAGACCCTTTCGGTGAACACCACTATACCCCGATCAGAGATTACGTACGGCCGTATGGTCATATCAAAGCCACTCCCTCTCAGCTTGGTTATCCTCACCCCCCGCACAAGCTCTCCGCCTGCCTCAAAGCTTTTAAGTTCAATGATGCCGCTGACGAGGTACTCCTCAACGTCCGTCCTCTCGACCTCTGAGGTCATGATGAGGGTGACACCCATCTTGTGCATGGACTTGATGAACGAGAGAAAGAGACGTCTGTATTCAATCTCATTCGTTGATGTCAGCTTCACCATAGTTATAGGGTCTATTACGATGCGGGTGTATCTCCGCGTTCTAAGCTCATCCTTTATAGCCGACACCATCTTATCAAAGCCTTTAGCAAAAGAGTCGAAGAAAGTGTCCATAAACACGTAGTTATCACCGATTGGGGTTGCATCGATTATGGTCAGATGGGGATCGTTGAGGTTAAAGCCTAGGCGCGTCATGTCCGCCTTCAGGGTTTCCGCGGACTCCTCCAGTGTGACGTACATGACGCTCTCGCCCCTACTTACACCGGCCATGGCAAAGTGCATCGCCAGGGTGGTTTTCCCGGTTCCAGGGGCACCCTTCACTAGATAAGCCCTACCCTGGAGGAGTCCTCCGTTCAGCATGCGGTCAAGCCCTTTTATTCCCGTTGAAAGCCTTGTCTCCATGTCTTTCCCCACACTAAGATTAGGGGTTCGTATATAAAAATATTCCCTCAGCACCGTGGGAATACCCGTTGCGGTATCGGGATAGATTCAGTCATATGAGAGCAGCAGCGTCAGCACCCCGGTAATACAAGTTCGATCTGAGAACCGGAAAAGTGAGGAATATCAAGAAAGAACCCTGACAACAAAGGCGAGCAGATCCGTCAGCTCCCTTGCCCTCGTCTCTGGCGATGCCCCCATGTGGCCACTCTTTGTCTCGACACGCAGGTAAACCGGTGCACCAACTTCCTTCATCCTCATAAAAAACTTAAGTGCATGGGCAGGGTGGACACGATCATCGTGCAAGCCGGTATATATCAGCGTAGGGGGATAATACTTGCCAGGGGAGATGTTGTGGTATGGACTGTACTTGAGGAGAAACCCCCTGTCCTTCGGATCATCAGGATTGCCATACTCGGGAACCCAAACACTCCCAATGTAGAGCCTGTGAAAACGGAGCATATCAATGACCGGATAACCTATCATTGCCGCATCCATAACATCGGGTCTCCGTGTTAGCGTCGCAGAGACTAGAAGGCCACCGTTGCTCCTTCCCCACGCTACTGCCCTGTATCCCTTGCCTTTCAGCTTTTCGAGGACGGCTACGTAGTCGTCGAAGACATTTTCCTTGTTCTCCCGCATTCCTCTCCTGTGCCACTCCTCACCGTACTCACTGCCACCGCGGAGGTTCGCCATCGCGAAGGTCCCACCGTGTTTGATGAACGGAATGGCCTGCGGGAAGAATCTCGGCGTCAAGGAAATGTTGAAACCGCCGTAACCGAAGACCCAGGCCTTCTTCTTGTCCTCCTTTCCCTTCACGTGAAAGTAATGGATTCTGGTTCCGTCCTTCGAAAGGGCGAAGTCCTCCTCGACCTTGAAGTCACCTTCCACTTCCTGCCTCTCGATGAGCCTTAAGCTACCATCGAACTCGTAGAGTCTGTAGGGCACTGTGAAGCTCTCGTACCTTAGAAGAATCCTCTTTCCGTCCGTGTGGAGGGGATAGACGCTCCCGGGAAGGTCAAAGGTAATCCCGTTGAGCTTCTCTCCGTTAAGGGAGTAGACCTCAATTACGTGGCTCGCATGAACCAGCCTGCCGGTGAGGATTTTACCTCCAGCGATTACAGCCCATTCGAGCGGGAACCCGTCCTCGGGTATCACCTCAGTGACACTATCCCCTCTGATCGCTATTACCTTGCCGAGTCCCCTGCCTTCCCTGGTGAGGATGTAGAGTCTGCCGTTGACGACGTCTATCGGCTCCGCAGGGACCTCGGCAGAGTAGGCTCTTTGCCAGTGGCTGGACTCTTCAACAGGCCCGCTATAAATTTCCGCTTTGTTCCAGCCGAAGGTAACTGTGAGCATTGCCCACCTCCCATCGGTGCTCTTTTTAAACGAGAGGAAGTAACCGGAGCCCAGTCCCTCCCCAAAGACCATCTTTTCTCCACCCTCGTCCTTCCAGAAGAGTCTCACGGCAGGAGCCTTAATCCCATCCGGTGTCTCGCCGTGGCGGTAGAATCTGCTAAAGTAGTAGCCGTTCTTAAAGAAGATAACGTTCCACACAGAGGGCCTCATCTCATCCATGACCTTCCCGGTCTCGAGGTTGACTATTCTCGTTATACCCTCGTCGGCCCCGCCTATGGAGAAGCTGTAAGCCAGGAATTTTCCAGAACTATCTGCGGTAAATCCCTGAAGGAGAACCTCGTCAGCGAGCTCGGCCTCAAGGGCCTTCGAGTCCACTATGGCCTCCCCACCGAGCCACCTGATCACCTGCTCCTCCTTCTCTTTGAACATCACTACTATGCCCTTATCCGTAAGCCTCGCGCCTTGAAGAGTCGGCATTGAGTAGTACTTCCAAACCTCAGGGAAGAGCTCATCGCTTAAACCACCAACGAACTCCCTAAAGCGTTTGTTTTCCTCTTCAACAAGCCTCAGGACGCGTTCGTCTTTAAGGTTCTCCATCCAGATGTAGGGATCCTCCATGAAAACCACCATAACGATTTTGGAAAAATGAAGATATAAACGTTTAGGCAGATATCACAATGCAGGCTGTAACATGAAACCTCCTGCACCCAACTAGATGGGGGATGAATGGGAAAAAGGAAACACCACTACCCCTTCAGCCACACCGAATCTTCTCCTCTATAGTTCAGCTTCACCACGAAGAGCCTGAATGGCTCGTTTCTCTCGTTGATGACCCAGTGAACGGTCCTCGGCTTGACGAGGAATATATCACCGGACTTTGCCAAATACTCGGTCTCACCTATCCCGAGCCTCGCCTCGCCGTCCATTATGTAGAACAGCTCGTACTGGCGCTCGTGATAGTGCTTTTTGACAGTCTGCCCTGGCTTGACCTCAACTATCTGGGCATAGGAGCCTTCAGGCAGTTCTCCTTCAAAGAGCGGGAGCTTTCTGTAGGTCCCGCGGTCGATGAGGGTCTTTATCTCGGCCTTCATGGGAATAAGGTTGAAGAAATCAAAAATAAAGCTTTCTCCGTAGGAAACGGCTCAATGAATGGTGGGCTCGACAACGACATCATCAATGACTTCAATCTTTGAACTCCAAACGCTTCCCTTTCCCCTGGCTTCAATCTGAACTGAGGACAAAAACGG
>JALVUT010000117.1 GCA_027035445.1 Thermococcus sp. | reverse complement strand
TATATACTGACTGCACAAATGGAGGTCGACGACGAAAGCCACGTAAAGGAGCGATAAGAAAACGTTATATAGCGAAACAGAGGAAAATTACCAGTAGATAAAATCAGACCAAAATGGGATTGAAAGGCTGGTAATAGCTGAGTTCTTCGTCCAGTGCTCGGTAGGATAAAATCAGACCAAAATGGGATTGAAAGTCGGACCGTGATTTGCCACCACTGAAACGACGTTAAACTGATAAAATCAGACCAAAATGGGATTGAAAGTAGAGTTGCAGAAGTACATCAAGGTAAAATCGACGAGGGATAAAATCAGACCAAAATGGGATTGAAAGCGCCAACAACCTTCTTTTCGGCGTCGTACGTGGCAAAAATAGGATAAAATCAGACCAAAATGGGATTGAAAGGCATATGTCTGTATAAATGGTAGTCCCGGGCTTCCTGAAGGATAAAATCAGACCAAAATGGGATTGAAAGTCTTCCGCCCTGTCGTACAAGTACTTCATGATGTCGTATTCGGGATAAAATCAGACCAAAATGGGATTGAAAGTTGGCTAAATGGTTACCATCGTCTGTAAATGCGATAAAATCAGACCAAAATGGGATTGAAAGTTCAATTTGCTTGATTTTTTGAATACACTCTTCTAATGATAAAATCAGACCAAAATGGGATTGAAAGCTTTAAAACAGTACGAGAGATGGCTCGATACCGGTCAGATAAAATCAGACCAAAATGGGATTGAAAGTTTTTATAGTGGTGTTTTATAATAGCGGTTAAAAGATAGATAAAATCAGACCAAAATGGGATTGAAAGAACGGAATCGTCGTGAGGCTTTTTTAGAACGAATTTTCGATAAAATCAGACCAAAATGGGATTGAAAGGTACTTCTCAGAAAAACAGGGTTTGTGGAGAATAACGGGATAAAATCAGACCAAAATGGGATTGAAAGTTTCTTGGGATTTGTGTAAACAATCTCTTTATTTGGAGATAAAATCAGACCAAAATGGGATTGAAAGCAGCTATTTCGGGCTGGGAGAATTTTATAATTAGGTTGGATAAAATCAGACCAAAATGGGATTGAAAGACAACGGCACTGTTCTTGTGTATTGGCTTGGGCTTGGGATAAAATCAGACCAAAATGGGATTGAAAGGCGACGGAAGTCCCAGAGATGATTAAAAAAACCCTGAGCGATAAAATCAGACCAAAATGGGATTGAAAGCGAGAGTATTGAAAGAGGTCAAACAGGACTTGGAGACTCGATAAAATCAGACCAAAATGGGATTGAAAGGCTATTTAAGGAGCTGGGGATAGATGTTAACACAGGATAAAATCAGACCAAAATGGGATTGAAAGATGGAGGCTGACGTCGTTCTCGGAAGGTATTTTCGCAAGATAAAATCAGACCAAAATGGGATTGAAAGTGTGTGTGTTCACACGAAAGAACTGCTGTGGCAGTGGGATAAAATCAGACCAAAATGGGATTGAAAGCCTTTATCTCCACTTCAATTCACCTCCTAAAATGTAATGATAAAATCAGACCAAAATGGGATTGAAAGAATGGGAGCGAGTGAACGCTGACGAAGTGCGTTGCTGATAAAATCAGACCAAAATGGGATTGAAAGCAATTATACGCTTTTCTCCAAAAATATAAAAATTAAAAGATAAAATCAGACCAAAATGGGATTGAAAGTCTTTAGAACATTCAACAGGTGCGTGAACAGAATATTCGATAAAATCAGACCAAAATGGGATTGAAAGGTTGGTGAGAACTACAAAGCAGGTATGGAGAGATTCTGGATAAAATCAGACCAAAATGGGATTGAAAGCGACGATTTTATAGACATAGTGTATGATGGTGACAAAAGATAAAATCAGACCAAAATGGGATTGAAAGCTGTGCGTAACTATCTTCTTATATGGTATCAATACGCGATAAAATCAGACCAAAATGGGATTGAAAGATTGGCTATATGGTTGTGGGTTTCATGATTGCAGCGTTGATAAAATCAGACCAAAATGGGATTGAAAGTTTGATGCTTTCGTGTTTATCGGCATAATGGGATTGCTCATTGGATAAAATCAGACCAAAATGGGATTGAAAGTAATCGTGTACGTGTCGAAGGCGTGAAGTGGAACGGCAGATAAAATCAGACCAAAATGGGATTGAAAGTATCAAATTAGAGATTTGAGAAAACAAGCTGTATATTGATAAAATCAGACCAAAATGGGATTGAAAGGTGTATACCGGAGTAACGAAGTCCCTCGTTGGTCTGAGATAAAATCAGACCAAAATGGGATTGAAAGTCAGAAGGCCTCTCAAGCGAACCAGATTCAACAATCACGATAAAATCAGACCAAAATGGGATTGAAAGTATTTTGATGGGATTATAGCACTTCCAGCAATAATACCGATAAAATCAGACCAAAATGGGATTGAAAGTCTTCTTTTTCCCTTTAAGCTTGTCATCTTTCGGGATAAGATAAAATCAGACCAAAATGGGATTGAAAGATGAGCATTGGCACGGTGATTGCGATAGCTGCGTCCAGATAAAATCAGACCAAAATGGGATTGAAAGGTAGCTACGGGAATGTGGGCGGCTCTGCTACTCTTGAGATAAAATCAGACCAAAATGGGATTGAAAGCTCTTTTTTCCCGACTTCCTTTTTGCCAAATCATTCAGATAAAATCAGACCAAAATGGGATTGAAAGAGTACTACTCTTAAAACGTCTTCTTTGTCACCGTTTTTGATAAAATCAGACCAAAATGGGATTGAAAGATGGTCTTAAGAGAGATTGAAGAAAGGAGGAAGGTAGAGATAAAATCAGACCAAAATGGGATTGAAAGGCGAGTCTATCGTGAATTAATTCGAACTCTGCGAATTCGATAAAATCAGACCAAAATGGGATTGAAAGCGGATAAAATCCAAACTTTATACCCGGCCACGGATTCTGATAAAATCAGACCAAAATGGGATTGAAAGTCGGACTTGAGCCATGCGAGCCAGAGATGGACGCTCTCAGATAAAATCAGACCAAAATGGGATTGAAAGCGTCAAATTCTCATATATGAGCAAAGCACCAAGTCTCAAGTCTGATAAAATCAGACCAAAATGGGATTGAAAGCTATTTTGTCTGGGAGGGCATAGGGGTCTCGCCTCAGGATAAAATCAGACCAAAATGGGATTGAAAGACGTCTTTTATTGCTGCAAGAGTTGCCTGCTCGGGAGACTGATAAAATCAGACCAAAATGGGATTGAAAGCCCTCTCCATAGATCTGAATCATTTCTATCAGTTTTTGATAAAATCAGACCATAGTGGGATTGAAAGTTAAGACGACGCGAAATGCGCAAATTAGG
>JALVUT010000116.1 GCA_027035445.1 Thermococcus sp. | reverse complement strand
GCAACAGGAAAAACACCCTACCGGGAAAGAAGTGTCCATAGCATTTTTCACTCACCGGCCACCCTCCACCGCCCTTTTCAGAGCCAGCTTAAAGTCCTCCAAGTTCACATAGGGTGTTTCAACATCAAGCCGAAGTGCAAAAAACTCATCTATTATACCGCTCAGTTCCGTTATCATGTGACCCTCCATCTTCTTCTCCAGTTCTGCAACCGCGTCCTCGGGATACATGAAGAAATCCCCTGTTATCTTAACATGCCTCGCAATTCCATTCTCGTCATCAAACTCTATACGTATAAGACCCTTCCTCGCCTTATGTTCGCCCATCCGGTGTTCCATCCTACCCGCCCCCAGAGTAAAGTTGCGGGAGAAGTTTTTAAAGGTTGGGTTCAAGTGGTTGCGGTGGTGTGAATGAGCTATGGAGAAGTTAAGGCGCGCGTCAGGCTTATCCTTGAGGAAGTAGTTGGGGAGATGCTGAACGAAGCTGGCGGGGAGTGGAGCGGTGAGATAATCCTCGACGAACCGCCGAGCATTGAGCTGGGTGACTTCGCGACGACGGTCTCCTTCCAGCTCGCAAGGGTCTTCAGGAAGGCCCCGAAGCTCATTGCCGGGGACATCGTGGAGAGGCTGAGGGATAGGCTCCCCGGGAATATAGGTGACGTTAAGGCGGTGAACGGCTACATAAACTTCTATCTCGACTACGAGAGGTTTGGCAGGGAGCTCGTCAGTGAGATACTTGAAAAGGGTGCCGCATACGGCGAGAGCGAGGTCGGAAAGGGGAAGAAGGTGGTAGTCGAGCACACCTCAGTAAACCCGACAAAGCCGCTCCACATGGGGCACGCGAGGAACTCCGTCCTCGGCGACACGATAGCGAGGATTATGCGGAAGCTCGGCTACACCGTCGAGGTTCAGAACTACATAGACGACCTTGGAGTGCAGTTTGCCCAGGTTCTCTGGGGCTACCTCAATCTGAGAGAGGAGTTTGAGAGGATTAAAGCCCAGCTTAGAGAGAAAGGTCTCAAGGAGGACTTCATAGACCACGTCATGGGCCTGCTCTACGTGGAGGTGAACAGGCAACTTGAGAAGAACCCCGATGTGGTGAGAGAAGTTCGCGAACTCATGAAGAAGCTCGAGGAGAGGAGGGGAATAGCTGAAACCGGTAGGAAGCTAGCCGAGCGCGTCGTTAGGGCGCAGCTGTTGACAGCTTACCGCATGGGAATAACCTACGACCTCCTCAGCTGGGAGAGCGACATAATGAAGAGCGGAACCTTTGATGAGGCCTACGAGCTTATTGAGGCCAACGAGAACTTCTTCTGGGTCAAGGAAGGCAAGTACCGGGGCGCCTTCGTGATGGATCTCAGGAAACTCTTCCCGGACATGAAGAACCCTTTCCTCGTTCTCAAAAGGAGCGACGGGACGGCAACCTACACGGGCAAGGATATCGCCTATCACCTCTGGAAGTTCGGCAAGGTGAAAGCGGACATGCTCTACAAGCCGTGGGAGGGGCGCGGAGACCACGAGACCTGGACGACGGCTCCAGATGGAGGGGAGATGCCGGGCAGGTTTGGGAAGGCGGATATAGTCATCAACGTAATCGGGGCCGAACAGAAGCACCCGCAGATGGCGGTAAAGTATGCCCTCCGGCTCCTCGGCTTCGAGGATTCTGCCGAGAACTTCCACCACCTTGCCTACGAGCATGTGGTCAGACAGGAGGGCAAGTTCTCAGGCAGGAAGGGAACCTGGATCGGCTTCACCGTCGATGAGGTTCTCAACGAGGCCGTCCAGAGGGCGAGGAAGCTGGTCGAGCAGAAGAACCCCAGCTTAAGTGATGCCGAGAAGGACAAGATAGCGGAGTCGGTAGGCGTCGCTGCGGTTCGCTTCAACCTCGTCAAGTACAGCCCCGACAAGATAATCACCTTCCGCTGGGACGATGTGTTAAACTTCGAGGGCGAGAGCGCACCCTACATCCAGTACGCCCACGCGCGCTGTGCATCGATCCTCAGGAAGGCCACAGGTATGGGGGTTGATATCAAGCCGAAGAGCCTCATCGAGAGGGCTGACTTCTCAAAGCTCACCAATCGTGAGAAAGAACTCGTAAAGCTTCTCGCCAAGTTCCCGGAGATAGTGAAGGGGGCCGGGAGGGACATCAAGCCGCACCTCATCCCGTGGTATGCCAACGAGCTCGCTTCGCTTTTCAACAAGTTCTACATGGATCACCCGGTTCTTAAGGCCGGGGAAGGCATCGCCGAAGAGCGCTTACTCCTCGTCCTGGCCACCAAACAGGTCCTCAGGAACGCCCTGGCCCTCCTCGGCATCGAGGCGCCGGAGAGGATGTGATCATCCCCCCGCAGTACTTTTTCCACGACGGGATCTATGATCCTGTGTTTTCTGTTTTCTCTAGTTATCCACCCCCTCTTTTCAAGGTTCTCAGAAGTTCGCTCAGCCTCGCGTTTGTTACGGGGCCTGCCTTGGCCTCCACGTATTCCTTGATGGTGCTCCAGCTGGTCAGCCTCATCGCCACGGCGTGGAGTATAAGTGAGTATCTCCCGCTTCTCTTCCCAAGCTCTAAGAGTTCCTCCCTGACTAGAGATCTAGCCTTTCTCATCGTCATATCAAGGGTCCTGTAGAGCGGACTGGAGTATTCATTGAGACCCAGGAAGTCGTGGAGAAATCCGACTTCGGAACCTGTGAAAACAAAGCCTAGGTTCTCAATGGAGTCGTACGCATACGCTATGGCCGCCAGAAGTTCCTTTCCTCCCCCTGAACCATAGAACCTTAAATACTGGGCCTCATCGAAGGCTATGATGACTTTTTTGCCGGCTTTTCTTCCCAGGGAGTTCAAGAACTCCAAGAGGTCAACGAAGGTAGTCTCCCTCGGCTTATTCCCTCTCCACCGATATTCCACGCAGAAAGTCCGGGCGCCCCTTTCCTGTGAGGATGTTTCTTATCTCTCCAACCACTGCGGCCTGGCTCATGCTCCCGCCGATGGAATAGAGTTTTCTCGCGTCGACGTACAGTCCAACCTCATCGCACTCATTTAGAGCCGCTCTGAGAAGCGAGCTCTTACCAACCCATCTTATTCCGATAAGGAGAGTTATTGGAACCCCTTCATGCCGTTTAGCAGGGCCCTTATCTTCTTATCCTTGTCAAATATTTCACTCCCCCTCTCCTTCGGTCTCGGGTCAAACAGCGTAGGTATCGGTACCGATACTTAAGGCTTTCTGGTGAAACGTTCAAACAGGTGCCGGTATACCGATTCACCCCAACCCTAAAATACCCCCTCCGCCTAAACCTTTCGGTGGTTCCATGCGCGGCGTTATCGTCCCCCTTGTTACCCCTTTCAACGAGGACTACTCCA
>JALVUT010000115.1 GCA_027035445.1 Thermococcus sp. | reverse complement strand
CCAGGGAAACAAAACCACGCTGGTCGGTGATCCGCAATGTCCTGCACTGGGCGGGGGAGGGAAAACCATGATGAAGGGGGTGGCTCTCGGTCAGGCGTCGCTCCCGGTCCGATCCTCGATGGGCAGGTGAAGGAAAAAGGTGGTTCCCTGGCCGGGAGTTGAGGTAAAGGAGATGGTGCCGCCATGCTTGTCATGGATAATGGTGCGGGCGATGGCCAGCCCCTGACCGGAGCCGAGCCCCACCTCCTTGGTGGTAAAAAAGGGATCAAATATCCTGTTCTTTATGGCATCGGGAATCCCCTTGCCGGTATCCGTCACCGAGACCACGACCTCATCTTCCTCCTGTCGCGTCTCGATGGTGATCTTCCCCTTATCCTGCCCGTTTCCGATGATATCCGCTATGGCATGGGCGGCGTTGACCACGAGATTGAGGATCACCTGGCCGATGTCGCCGGGATGGGCCTGGATGACAGGTAGGCTGCCGAGCCTGGTCTCCACCTCGGCAACGTATTTGTACTCGTTTCTGCTGACGACCAATGTATTTTCGATGATGGCGTTGATGTCCGTATCCTGCTTTGCCTGGCTTCGGTCGGCATGGGCAAACCCTTTCAGCCCCTGGACCAGGCGCGTCACCCGGGCCACCCCATCCCGGGTCTGCTCAAAGGCACTCGGAACCTCCTCTTCCAGGTATTCCACATCGATCTCTTCCTCAAACCGGGCAAGATCCTCGCAGGCGGAGGCGTATTCCTGCTGACGGCTCACGGTCTCCCGGAATTTCCTGTAGCGGTGCAGCAGTTCAAGGAGATCGGCAAATCCCTCCCGGAGAAAGGAAAGATTGCTGCCGACAAACTGCATGGGCGTATTGATCTCATGGGCTATGCCGGCAGAGAGCTCGCCGATGGACTCCAGCTTCATGCCGTGGATGCGTTTCGCCTCCTGCAGCCGCATCTCGGTCAGGTTGCGGAAGGTCAGTACCGCACCGTTGATCCTGTTCTGTTCGTCGCGGGTGGAGCAGGCGATATAATCGACTGAAAAACTTGTGCCGTCCCTGCGCCAGAAGATATCACCGTCAACATGATGTGACGAACCATCCTCCAAGGCGGCATAGACCGGACAGAATTCCCGTGGATATTCGCAACCGTCATCCAGGGTGTGATGAATGGTCTCGTGGCAGCTTCGTCCGAGGAGTTCGTCCTCCTCCCATCCCAGGGCGGAAAGGGCCGCCTTGTTGGCCTGGATGATTCGTCCCCGGCGATCGACCAGGATAACAGCGCCTTCCACCCAGCGCAGCATCATTTCATTCTGATACCGCAGCTGGTTCAGGGCCTCGCGGGCACTTTCCAGTTCCTGCAGAAGCGCTTTCCTGTCCTGCCTGTCAGCCATTCCCTTCCAACCCCTGCCAGCAACCCTATCTCTCACTGCATCCTTTGTCCTCCCTCATTATGGCATGCTCCTCGCAGCAAAGTCAAATTTCGGGCATTACGGCGGATTCCTGTCGGACCGCGCTGCAGTCTGGAGCACGGCCTGCCCGGCCTCTGCGCGTACCACATCGCATTGCCCCGGGAACAGACTGGGACACTGCCCAATCCAGGCCTCCACTTCCGCCTGCTTCGGCACCCTTCCCAGGCACGTACTTGACCTGGTTGTTGAGAATGATCGCAGGGGTCAATAATGCCTAGCGGGGCGGCAAACCAGGTATTTTCTGGCCCGTTCCTGCGGAAAAAAGGACCTGACCATGCCGCTGACAAACACGATGAGAGTCAACAGCATCATGATCTTGGGACTATCTGGACAAAAACCTTAACCGCCTCGCCCAGGTGGCTGCCCTGGCGCATCTCCAGCAAGAAGTAGGCAGGTGATTCTTTCATTTAGTTCTTCACCGGCAAACCAGTACATTGGATCGACCGGTACGATCCGTCCTTCCTGGCGCCTCAGCACGGAATTAAAGGCGGCCGGTTCATCGGCACACCCAAGGAGGCACCCTGCCAGGTCAGGGGGTAGACTCAAGAACATTGCCACATATTCCCCAAAGGTCGTCCCACGGAACGACCTGGCCAAGGCTGCCCCCCATACCATCATCCAGTCGTTGAGTCGGTCAGGTAAAAAACGATGGCAGCAGCAGGCGGGCCCGGCAAGGGGACCGACCTGGTGCGGCAACGGTTGACCACAGGGTGGCGGAGCGCAGCAGGCCCCCTTGCCAACGAGCGGGACCTGGTGAAGACGGGCTCCTTGCAAGGACGCGCAACACGCCACACGCCTGTGGGAGACGGAGAGGAAACAATCCTGGCGTGGTTGACCGGAACAACACAGGGGATCGCCCGGCCAAAGAGACAGGAGCAGGAGTGAGGGAAGGAAGATCGAGACGGGCGAAATGACGTGGCATCATCGCCTGTTGTGATGAAAAATACTGGTGCTCCCGGCAGGATTCGAACCTGCGGCACCAGGATTAGGAAGAAACTTTTTTTCAGCCAAAGTTCAGCACGTTGACATAATAGCGCGTAAATTTTGGCGTAATCAGAGCATACTGTCTGTCAACTTGTAGGTATCGGGTGCTTCTAAATAAACATTGGCCATATTGGCGATTGTCACCTGGCGACAATGCGTGTTGTCTTTGGGTGGACCGTTATAGCATCCCCTCGCCAACCATGAATCAACTCGGCGAAACAGTTTTTTTTCATTGTTGCCTCTTGGCCACTATGCCTTCCAGATCTGCCACTCCCGCCCTTCCTTACATCTGATGGCCGTAATGGCGTTGCGCAGAATCCCCAGATGATGCGGCCAGTCAGCATACTCCCAAGGCTTGTTTTTGACGACTCGTCAATCTTTGCTTGTTTATCAGGATATTCTTCCGTAATTGTTGCCTTGGCAGTTCTTTCCACCTGTATTGGGAAAACAAGTTGTTTGCTTTGCTCGGTAAAGACTGGGGGGCCTGCTGGGACTATTTTGAGGCCGACTAAGAGGATTTGTTCGCCTTCTATCGACCCAGGGACCTCGGAAATAGAGTCTGGCATAATGTCATTCGTGGTCGGGCAATTCGCTCAATGTGGCCTCGATCAACGAACAATCAATATCGAGGATAGTGGATAGGTCGCGTGAAGATAGCTCGGAATCAATGACTGAAAAAATAACATCGGCAGAGTCGACGAGTTCTCCTTTGTCAATATCTGCTGTCGGGCGTGTGGCATATTTTTTTGCTATTTTGACAAATTGCTCATTATCATATTGGCCAAGCAGAAACAGTGCATATTCATTGTTGTACTGTACGGTTTTCCATAGATTTTTGACAGCTTTTCTCAATATCGTATTCTCAAATAGAACCTTTGTCATTTTCAAAAGGACATCCTCTGTTCTCACGACAGAAGATATGTAGAGATCGCTGTTGTCAT